>JAIRRK010000167.1 GCA_031256015.1 Dysgonamonadaceae bacterium | reverse complement strand
TAATTCATTGCCGTAGCAATCTCCAAGAGGTTGCCGTAGTCGTTATAATTTCTCATAACCTGTTGCGCGAATTTCGAATCGGACGCTAAAGCGGGTTCGAAGAAACGATACAAGTCTTCCTTGGGATAGAATGCACGAAAAATATACATCAATTCACGAATTTTCCCTTCGTTGTAATAGCGACAGCGAAGACCTTTCTTATAACAGAGTAACAGCATTTCGACGTACTTTTCCATCACCGTGTTCATTTCCAGAAAGAAAGGGCGAGTCTCCATTTCCTCAAAAGAATCCATCGGAATATCGTCTCTCACTCGGTTAAGTTCCTCTAAATCGAAACAATCGCAAAGGTTTATTTTACCGTGAAGCCTTATCACCAGCAGTTCGGTGTCTTCCGATGTACGTATTGAGAGATGTCTTTCGGGGACGGAGAAAAGGATATGCCCCCTTATGGCGGGATACAAAAATTCCGATCCGGTGGAGTATTCGCCCCTTCCTTCGAGCACGAATACCAGCTTATTGGTCTGAGATCGTACGTGAAAAACTCCTCCCTCGAAAATTTGTCGCACTTCGATTACGGGATGCCTACCTGTCTCGTAATTGGGACAGGATAAGTGTTCGTTCTTATAAAGCAGTTGTGCCATAAGTTTTGAGTTTATATTGTTTGTTTGCCAAGAGTTTTATACATGTTTTACAAAAAATTCTTGCACCGATTGAACAGGAAAAAGTTTAATCTTTATTCTATATTTCACGGCTTCCTTTCCTATTTCCGTTTGTACAAATTCTGATCCTGAAAAAAAATTACAGGTTAAATGTCGAAAAGCATTGTATAATCAATTTTATTTTGTAACTTCGCATTCACTCGAAATTTTAAACACTTTGGACAATGTACACCTATATTAGCGGGATGCCCTCACAGATGCAGAGAACTGCAAACGGAAATCAAACGAAAGAAAATAATTTCCGCAAGGCTGTTTTTACTCGTCTTGTGTTTTGTCTTTCTTCTCTGAAAGTAAATACTCCATCTCATTTGTTTTCGTGTCGATTTCATACATTCTCTAAATATTTCACCGTACCCTCCAAGAGTCTGTCATCTTTACTCTATCACACTGAAACAACGTGATTTACATTTTATTTTTTTATTTATTGGGTGACATGAATACTATCAACAATTATTAATAAGTTTTAATTTGCAAATATAAATCATCCTCTCCTTTTAATTATATTCGAAATCCGCCCAGTTATTTATCAATCACGCCTTTTTCCATTTTTTTTCATTGATGCCCCTCTAAAAACATCGTAATATGTTGATATTCATATAATTAAAGAAGTGAAGAATTTTGCTCTTTGCGCGCTTTTTTATATATTATCAAATTGAAACATAGTGATTTAATGATTTCCCGGGATTTAATATAATTAAGACAATTATAGCTAAGAACGACTTTTAACTTTATGAGGTGGTCTCTGTTTCTCGACTCGATATTTCCGGCATATTGTTAACATTACGGATAATTTCCGTGCTACTACTGATTTTGGTCATCGCTTTTCTTTCAGAATCCGGTGCACCTAATCAGTTGTTGCCGGTTTTGATTTTGGTTCTTCTTATTTTTTATTTTCATATCCAAAGAAAACGATGCAATTGAAGTTACCGAATCAACACAGTAGTATGATGTGTAAAAAAGTGTACTTATTCCATGGAATAAAGTTTATGGGATTGCGAGATTGAACAAAGTTTGTCAGTTAAGAGGATAAAAACGATAATAATGCAATTGAAAGAATCCACAATCCTGTCTAGAATAGAAATGTGCACCATTTGTCCTCAAATTTGCGATTACTTTTTGTAGTCCAAATAATGCACATTTGGTCTTCACTTGGAATGATAAAAGTCAACTATACCACTCCTTGAGCCATCATCGCTTTGGCAACTTTCATAAATCCGGCAATATTCGCGCCTTTTACATAATTGACGTAACCGTCTTTTTGTTTGCCGTAAATCACACATTGTTCATGAATTGCGTCCATAATTTGGTGTAATTTTTCATCGACTTCTTTTTCCGTCCATTGGATATGCATGGCGTTTTGTGTCATTTCCAATCCGGAAGTAGCAACTCCTCCTGCATTGACGGCTTTTCCGGGTGCAAACATGATTTTATTGTTCAAAAACAAATCGGTTGCCTCTTCGGTACATCCCATATTGGATATTTCAGCAACGCAAGTAACACCGTTATCAATCAGTAATTGAGCATCTTCTCCGCTCAATTCGTTCTGAATTGCACAAGGTAAGGCAATATCTACTTTTTGTTGCCATGGACGTTTGCCTTCGAAGAATTGGACACCGTATTTTTCAGAATAGGGAGCGACTATATCTTCTCCGGAAGCACGAAGTTCCAGCATATAATCGATTTTTTCTCCTGAAATTCCATCCGGGTCGTAAACATAGCCGTCCGGACCGGAAATCGTAACCACTTTTCCGCCCAATTCGGAAGCTTTTAGCGCGGCTCCCCAAGCCACATTTCCGAAACCGGAAATCGCGATGGTTTTTCCTTTAATATTCAATCCCTTTTCTTTCAGCATATCCACAAGGAAATAAATCCCGCCGAATCCGGTTGCTTCGGGACGAATCAGCGACCCTCCGTAATCCAATCCTTTACCGGTTATTGTTCCTGTATTTTCCCGAGCCAATTTTTTATACATACCATACATGTATCCGACTTCGCGGGCTCCTACGCCTATATCACCGGCCGGGACATCCGTATCCGGACCGATATATCGCCAAAGTTCCAACATGAAAGCTTGGCAAAAACGCATTACTTCCGCATTGGATTTTCCACGAATATTGAAATCCGATCCGCCTTTACCTCCTCCCATTGGAAGAGTAGTCAGGGCGTTTTTGAAGGTTTGCTCAAAACCTAAAAATTTCAAGGTGGACAAAGTTACGGAAGCATGAAAACGAATTCCTCCTTTGTATGGACCAATTGCGTTATTAAACTGTACCCGATAACCTAAATTAACCTGCACTCTTCCCGAGTCGTCCATCCAGGGCACTTTAAATGTAAAAATTCGATCAGGTTCCACCAGCCGTTCAATAATTCCGGCTTTTTCAAATTCGGGATGTTCATTATAAACATCTTCAATCGAGTGCAACACTTCTCTGACTGCTTGTAAATACTCGCTTTCTCCCGGATGCTT
>JAIRRK010000161.1 GCA_031256015.1 Dysgonamonadaceae bacterium | reverse complement strand
TTTTTGGGAAAATATGACTTTACCTTACGGTTGCCTCCTGTGCCTCCCGGAAGGTATGAAGTTCGAATCGGTTATACAGCCAATCCTCAGAGAGGTGTCGCTCAAATGTTTTTCGATGAAAAACCGACAGGTATTCCGTTGGATATGCGTGTCAATTCGGGAAATTCCGCTATCGGTTCAGTCCCGGATGGTGAAACGGAAGATGGTGGGGTTGAAAACGACAAAATGATGCGAAACAGAGGTTACTTAAAAGGCCCGACTTCCATCGTGCAAGCATCAAATAAAGGACCTCTTAGAAGTAATTCTCAGTCTTTAAGACGGATTGTCACTATCGTCGATTTTCCGACGACAACGCCTCATTATTTGAGAATTAAATCGGTTCAAGATATAGAAACCATGCAATTTCATTTGGATTATGTGGAATTTGTACCTTCTACTTATTGGGAAGAAGAAACTCGTGATTAACTAAAAAAAAAATATTATGAAGATTTTAAAATTAAATAACGTACACATATTGGCAGGTATTTTGCTGTTAAGTATCTTTAGCTTCTCGTGTAAAGATGAAGATCGTTATGACCCGGATACCTCGATTATTTCAGATAAGACTTTGATGGAATTAATCAAAGCAAATGATCAATTAAGTGCTTTTTCCTCCATGTTGGAAGGCACAGGCTATGATAAGGTATTGTCCGGAGATCAAACATATACCGTTTGGGCTCCAAACAATGAGGCTATAAGTGGATTAGCGTTTGAAACAGGAGAAGATAGCTTGAAGTTTATAAAAAACCATACGGCTCGTTTTCTTCAGGGTGCTTCCGGTTCCTTTTCTAAGAAGGTTTATATGGAAAATATGAAATTGATTCCTTTCGGCCGAACCGGTTTAGAAACGTATTCTTTCGGCGGAATGGAGTTGATTGATAAAAATATTTCCGCTGCCAACGGTATCTTGCATACATTGGGCGGAAGTGTACCTTATACCCGAAATATATGGGAAAAAATGGAAGAACCCGGATTTGATTCCATACGTAATTACTTGTATGCACAAACAACCAAAAGATTCAGTCCGTCTTTATCTAAAGAAATAGGGTTGGATGAAGGATATCCTCTCTATGATTCCGTTTTTGTGGAAACAAATCCTTTTTGGTATGAAGTAGCCTCAAATATAAACCTTTTACCGAGCCTTCGTTACTTAGGAGGTATTTATCATGTGAATCAAGAAGATAGTCTCTATACCATGATATTGCCAACGAATGAAGCTTGGAAAGAAGCTTATGATCGGATGTTTCCCCATTTTGCCAACAATGCAGAGGACAATCCGGATTCCGTTCAGCGGTATTACACGGCATTTTCAATAGTTCAAGATTTGGTTTTTAGAGGATTGGTTGACGGAACAGAAAACAATCTGACTTCAACTCGGTCAACCACTTTTGAAAGTCCGGCCGGTTTGTTTGAAGGTGCGATCAAAGAGGATGTGAGCAACGGTAGAATATTCAAAACAGATAAGTTGAAATACAACTCGTGGGAATCATGGAACAAGCCTATAAAGATAGAAGCTGAAATACCGGTTTACCGAAATGATCCTACAACCGGATTACTGGGAGGTAGAGTCCATACTGATTTCAATCAGTACCCCGGTATTGAAATTTCAAATATGTATGTTTATGCAGCCACAACGGCTAGTACTTCCCCCATTTACATTGATTTTTATCTGCCGAGTGTTTTGGCTGCGGAATATGACATCTATTGTGTTTTTATCCCCGATAGTCTGAGGTTCCCTCTGAAGCCTATGCCAACCAAAGTTCGATTTTCCGTTCAACAATTGAATAGAGAAACAAACAGATGGCAAATAATCAAGAGCGGAGGAGGAACAGGTTCTGAGATAACTCCGTCACCCAATGAAGTGAGTGCTACTAAAGTGACAAAAATGTTAGTCGCTGAAAAATTCAAATTCCCTTATATGTCTATTAATGAGGAACCTTTCCCATTAAAGATAAGAGTGGCAACAACCATTACCAGTCCGCGAGAGATAAACCAGTTCTCTAATCGGATGGGTATAGATTATATTTTATTGGAACCGGTAAAGGATTAACTTAATATTAAATTTATATCACATGGAAAAATATAATTTCTCAAAAACAATTATTAAGCATCACTTATCTAAGAAGCAACGGATATTTTGTTTTGTTGCTGTTGTATGCATGCTTTTTACAGGTGGTTTTAACCTGAAGGCTCAGGATACAACTTCTGAGATAACGGTAACAGGAATCGTGTCGGATGGTGCTTCGAAAAATCCTGTAATCGGAGCCAGAGTTGCAATTGCCGAAACAGCTTTATCGGCATTGACGGATGAAAATGGAAGTTACACAATTAAAGTAGCTACAGGATCGGAAGTTTTAGTAGTTACCGCTGAAGATTATACAAGTCGGGAGATTCCTGTACAAGGAAGAAAAACGATTAATGTAGATCTTTATTCGGAAGGTTTCTCTTCTCAATACGAAACATTCGAATTGATGCAAGGAATGAAGCAACGTAAAGCGATTATTGCAGATCCGGTGAGTATTATTTCTTCCGGAAATTTTGAACGTTCAACCTCTTTTTCGATTGATTCGGATATTCAGTCTCGTTTGGGAGCTGACGCCCGCATTATTAATCGTTCGGGTGTGCCCGGTGTAGGTGCTGCAGCGTTTATCAGAGGTTTGAACTCTATAAACGCCAATTCCCAACCGCTGTTTATTATTGACGGTGTATTTTGGGATAATCAAATGAGCAGTACTTCGATTCACGAAGGTTTCTTCCTGAATCCTTTATCCAGTATCGACTTGAAAGATATTAAAAGCGTTACGATTGTAAAAGATGGTAATTCGCTTTACGGAAGCAAAGGATCCAATGGAGTTATTCTTATTGAAACAAAAAGAGGAAAAGATATGGCAACTCGTATTACTGCCGATATTTCTTTCGGATTGAATCAAAAGCCGTCTTTCCCAAAAATGATGAATGCTTCTCAATATGAAACGTATGCAAGTAATCAGATAGGTGGATGGTTTGCGGCTAATCCTCGATATGTTAATTCTTTGGAAAGCAGAGAGAGATTTTTCCCTTTCTTGATTGCAGATCCGAATGCTCCCGAATATTGGGATTATCGAAATGATACAAAATGGGTTGATGAAGTTTATCAAAACGGGTCGTCTCAAAGTATTGGACTATCGGTGTCCGGAGGAGACAATATAGCTCTTTATCACCTTTCAATGGGATATACAAAAAATGAAGGAACTCTGAAAGAAACAAGCGTGGAAAAATTCAATGCCCGTTTTAACTCGGATATAAAAATGTTTTCTAACATATTGACCAAAGTGGACCTTTTTATCTCTCAAATGTCAAGAGATTTACGAGATGACGGAACATTTAATAAAACCGCACCCGGATTTATCAGTTTGATTAAATCGCCCATGTTAGCATCTCATCGATTGATTTCCGGTACACAAACGCCTTCGCCCAAACTTTCGGATTATGATAAAATGGACCCCACAGACAGGAACTCTTTATCTAATCCGGTTGCGATAGTGGAAGATGCTTTCGGAACCTCTTCCCGTACGGGATTTAATTTGAAAATAAATCCGACATTGAGTATTACGGATAATTTGTCTCTCGGTACTACGTTTGCTTATACCATGAGTAGGGTAAAAGAATCGTTTTTCATCCCGAAAACCGGTATTGCTCCTCTGATTGTGAACGATGTGCCGTCTCCGGTTAACGAAGTCAGAGATATGGTTCAACGTCAAAACTCCGTATTCAGTGATACTCGGTTGAATTGGAAAGCAAAATCAGGAAAAAATCACGGGTTAAATTTATTCGGAGGTTTCCGGTTTACATCGGATACTTACGAATCAATGGCTCCTAAAGGATTTAATACGGGGAACGATAATGTGAAGATATTAATTAGCGCGATTCAAAATAAATCGGTTTCAGGAGAAGATATTAAATGGAAAACCATCAGTACGTATGCAAATGTCGGTTATGATTATCAAAAGAAATATTTTCTTAATTTAACCGCGTCTGCTGATGCTTCTTCTCGATTTGGCAGTAATACAAAAGACGGGATTAAAGCCTTTGATGTATCTTGGGCTATCTTCCCATCTGCATCCGTTGCATGGTTGGTTTCTTCCGAAAAATTCATGAAGGCGATTCCGGAAGTGAACTTGTTGCAATTGCGTGCAAGTTACGGCGTAACAGGTAATGATGATATTGATGGTTATGCAGCTCGTTCTTACTTCGAATCTACGGAATTGGGAGGAGGAAATTTCGGTTTGGTTTTGTTGAATATTCGGAATGAAAAAATTCAATGGGAAACAACTAAAAAAAGAAATGTGGGATTGGATGTTCACTTGTTTGATGAACGAGTGGCCTTTACTGCCGATTTCTTTCAAAGTACTACCGACAACTTATTGGCTCTGAAATCTTTGAAATCAATTACCGGTTTCAAAAATTATTGG
>JAIRRK010000102.1 GCA_031256015.1 Dysgonamonadaceae bacterium | reverse complement strand
AAACCGGGAAATTTGTGAAAGGAGAAATTATTTCGGCTTTACAAAAAGATAAAACAGGACCGGTGCTTGATTCTGATAACAATGCAGCCAAAGAAATAAAACGATTAACGGAACTCGATTTCCCGAAAACCAATTTATTGATTTCCGAAAGCGGATTGATTGAGCGAAAGGATGAAAAAATCACTCAACAAGAACTGGAATCGCTATTCAAAAAAATGGAGGATGAATATTCGTCCAAAGAGAATCGATACGATTATTCTTTTATAAACATTCTTTCTCAAAAAGGCTATTTGGATTCATCGTCCCGGATAACGGCACAGGAAATTATCGATTTCTCCAAACAGTTTATCGGGAAACCTTACCGTAGAGGCTCAAAAGGCCCGAATTCCTTCGATTGTTCGGGATTTACATCGTATATATTCAAAAAATTCGGATACCATTTGAGTGGAGCTTGTGTGTCTCAAATTCATCAGGGAAAGCAAGTGGATAAAAAAGAATTGAAAACCGGCGATTTGATTTTCTTCAAAGGAAGAAATGCCCAATCTTCTCGTGTCGGACATGTAGGAATTGTGGTTGATAACGATGGTGACGGAAACCTTACATTTATTCATGCGAGCAGAAGAGGCGTCATCATCGACAACTTGGGTAACTCGGCCTACTATCAACCTCGCTACGTAGCAGGAGTAAGAGTATTACAAGGCAACAGTTAAAAAAAATAGTCAACGTTGTTGATAATTTTTTTAGAGTATTCACTGTTCCGGATACTCTTTTTTTTGTACTTTTACAACCCGAAAATCGATAATTATGTCGGAAGACCAACATTCAAATATGATTCCTTTTGTACACTTGCATGTCCATTCTTATTTCTCGCAATTGGATGGAATGTCGTCAATTACCGGATTGGTCGATAAGACTGTCCAATGCGGAATGAAAGCTGTCGCGTTAACCGATCACGGAAATATGTACGGCGTGAAGGAACTTTACGATTATGTAAAAAAGAAAAATTCAAAACTTCCGGAAGAGCAAAAAATCAAACCTATTTTGGGCGTGGAAGCTTATTGTGCCAGACGTACTCGTTTCGACAAAACATTGAAAGAAGATGGAAGTGGATGGCATTTGGTCTTACTGGCGAAGAATAAAAAAGGATATCAAAATCTTTGCAAATTGGTATCGACATCTTGGATTGACGGTTTTTACTATCGTCCGAGAATCGATAAAGATTGCCTGAAAAAATACCACGAAGGCCTGATTGTTTCTTCGGCTTGTTTGGGAGGCGAAATTCCCCGAAAGATTTCCGCCGGAGACATAAAAGCAGCAGAAGACGCAATTTATTGGTTCAAAGATATTTTCGGAGACGATTTTTATTTGGAATTGCAACGTCATAAAACAGATAAGGAAGAAGCAGATCAACTTGTTTACCAAAGACAAATCGAGGTAAATAAAGTTTTGCTGGAACTGGCAGAAAAAACCAATACAAAAATTATCTGTACAAATGATGTTCATTTTATAGAAGAAGAACATGCCGAAGCTCACGACCGATTGATTTGTTTAGGAACAGGGAAAGATTTAGACGACCCGAATCGAATGCGTTATACAAAACAGGAATGGTTTAAATCGATCGAGGAAATGAATGTGCTTTTTTCCGATCTCCCGAAAGCATTAAGCAATACGGTTGAAATTGCAGATAAAGTAGAAAATTACAGTATTGATTCTGATGCAATTATGCCCGTTTTTACCATCCCGGAATCGTTCGGAACGGAAGAAGGTTATCGCGAAAAATATTCGGAGGAATCATTACGGGAAGAATTTAATAAGGAGGATCCGACCCGATTCGACAAATTAGGCGGATACAATAAAGTGATTCGGATAAAACTGGAAGCAGATTATCTGAAAGAACTAACACTGAAAAAAGCGAAAAATCGCTACGAAGAACCTGTCTCTGAAGAAGTTTTAGAACGTCTGAACTTTGAATTGGACACAATGAAAACAATGGGGTTTCCCGGATATTTCCTTATTGTTCAAGATTTTATTCAAGCGGCGAAGGATATGGATGTTGCCGTAGGTCCGGGACGAGGCTCGGCGGCAGGCTCAGCGGTTGCTTATTGTTTGGGAATTACGGATATTGATCCGCTGCAATACGATTTGCTATTCGAACGTTTTCTGAATCCCGACCGTATTTCCATGCCGGATATTGATATTGATTTCGATGATGACGGAAGAGCCGATATTCTTCGTTGGGTAAAAGAAAAGTACGGGAAAGAAAAGGTCGCTCATATCGTTACTTATGGAACGATGGCAACCAAATCTTCCATCAAAGATGTGGGGCGCGTTCAAGGATTACCCATCTCCGAAACGGAACGTTTGAGCAAATTAATTCCGGATAAAATAATAGATAAATCTTCCGGCGATTCGCTGAAAGTAAATATAAAGAATTGTGTTCTGCATGTGAAGGAATTGTATGATGCTCGTCATTCGGAAGATAAAAACTTATCGGATACTTTAAAGTATGCTGAGATGCTGGAAGGAACCGTCCGACAAACGGGCGTTCATGCTTGCGGCGTAATTATCGGTGCGGACGATTTGACTAATTTTGTTCCTTTGGCAACCGCAAAAGAAAAAGGAACCGATGAAGATTTGTTGGTTACTCAGTACGAAGGTTCGGTCATTGAATCAATCGGATTAATCAAAATGGATTTTCTCGGACTGAAAACGTTATCTATCCTCAAAGAAGCACTGTCCAATATAAAAAAATCGAGAGGAATAGATATCGACATTAATCAAATCCCGATTAACGATAAAAAGACGTATGAACTATACAGTAAAGGACAAACAATAGGTACATTCCAGTTTGAGTCGCCCGGAATGCAAAAATATCTGCGGGAACTTCAACCTACTCAGTTTGAGGATTTAATCGCAATGAACGCATTATATCGTCCCGGTCCAATGGCTTATATTCCCGATTTTATCGACAGAAAACTCGGTCGAAAACCAATCGAATACGATTTTCCTCAAATGGAATCTCGTCTGAAAGAGACTTACGGCATCACGGTTTATCAGGAACAAGTCATGCTTTTAAGTCGTGATTTGGCCGGATTCACTCGCGGTCAATCAGATGAGTTGCGTAAAGCAATGGGGAAAAAGTTAGTCGATAAAATGGAGGCTCTTCATGAGAAATTTATTCAAGGAGCAACGGAAAAAGGATACGGCCCGACAGAAAAATTGGAAAAAATATGGAGCGACTGGGCAGAATTTGCCAAATATGCTTTTAATAAATCGCATGCAACCTGTTATTCTTGGGTGTCTTATCAAACCGCTTATCTGAAAGCCAATTATCCGGGAGAATTTATGGCTGCCAACTTGACTCGAAACATCGATGATATAGGAGAAATAACGAAATTCATGGATGAATGTCGAATGATGGGTATTAAAGTCATGGAACCCGACATCAATGAATCGGAACTGAATTTTACGGTAAACAAAGAAGGAGATATCCGGTTCGGATTGGGAGGAATCAAAGGAGTAGGAAGAAGTGCCGTGGATGCCATAGTGAAGGAAAGAGAGAAAAACGGAGTATTCAAAAATATATTCGACTTTATAGAAAGAGTCAATTTAACTACTTGCAACAAGCGGAATATCGAGGCTTTAAGTTTATCGGGAGCTTTTGATAACTTCCCGGAAATAAAAAGAGAAGATTTCTTTGAGGAAAATTCTAAAGGAGAAGTTTTCATCGAAACCTTGATTCGTTATGGAAATAAATATCAAATGGATAAAGCTTCCGCAATAAATTCGTTGTTCGGAGGACTTGATTCGATAGAAATATCCAAACCTGAAATTCCCAAGGCAGAGACATGGAGTACCATTGAACGCTTAAATAAGGAAAAAGATTTGGTCGGAATTTATCTTTCTTCTCATCCGTTGGATGATCATTATATTGCATTGAATTACATTTGTAATCTGCAAATGAAAGATTTTGAAAGTGCAAAAACAGATAAAATCAATCACGAATTGACTTTCGGAGGTATCGTAACAGGATTCAGAGAAGGACTGACAAAAAAAGGCAGTCCTTACGGAATTATTAAATTGGAAGACTTTACCGGAAGCGCGGAAATTCCTTTGTTTGGAAAAGATTTCATTGATTTCGGCAAATATGCCCGTCAGAATATGTATTTACTCATTCGGGGAATGTTTGTCCCTTCTTCTTATGATTCGAATCGTATCAATTTGAAAATTCTTTCCATTCAGCAGCTGAACGAGATTAAAGATACTTTGGTTAATAAAATTACCGTTTCATTGCCTTTGTATAAATTAGATGAAACGTTAATCGCAGAATTATCCTCTATGATTAAAAATCATCAAGGAAACAGCTCTTTGTATTTTCAAATCAGGGATGTCGAAAAACAGTTATCTCTTTCTCTTACAACTGAAAATAATAAAATTGTGATTGACAAATCACTCGTTCAATATTTCGAGGACAAACAGATAGAATTCAAAATTAACTAATGTTGAACACAAATACGAAGCATTATTTTTATATCAAAACGAAGAAAAAAACGAATTTTTTGAACAACTTAAATAAATAAACAATAAAAAACAAAGTTATGGCATTACAAATTACAGATTCTTCTTTTAGTGATTTATTAAATGGAGATAAACCTTTAGTCGTAGATTTTTGGGCGGAGTGGTGCGGCCCTTGTCGATTGGTTTCTCCGATTATTGACGAATTAGCACAAATATATGAAGGTAAAGTCATTATCGGAAAAGTGAATGTCGATGAAAACGAGAATTTACCTGTTGAATACGGTATTCGCAGCATACCGACTCTTTTATTTTTCAAAGATGGGAAATTGATTGACCGACATGTAGGCGGAATAACGAAAATTTCTCTGGATAAGAAAATTGAAGCTTTATTGTAATTTCAGAACTTCCTTTGTACGAGGGAAGAGGTTGTGAAAAATAAGTATACACGCAAAATGATTATTTTGCACGGGAGTGAGTAATGTAAACCGACCAAATAACATTTTGATTTATTGTTTTGTGATTAAAGCAGTTGCACTCGTTGAGAGGTCAGCTGTTTTTTATTTATCGGGATTTCAAAATACGAAAATATCCCGCGTTACAGACATGTTAAAATCAGTAAAAAAGGGAATAAAAAAGGGCAAAAACTGCAGCCCGAAAAATCACCCGATTCGGACGGATTAGAAAAAAAGACTAATTAATGAGTAAAAATGCCTAAAAAAAAATCGAAAAAGGCGGGAATGATAAATAACTGGGCGGATTTGAGCAATAAAAGAATGAATAAAAAGCCGTAAATTTGCCGTCGGTAACAGATTAATTGTTTTAGACAAAATTAACTTATAGCCGGTAAATGAAATTAAGTGCAGAATCGTTGCAAAAGAGTGTTACTTTTCTTCCGGAAAATTTGAAGATTATGTATGTTTCGTCAAAGTCAAAGAGAGATTCTTTGAAACGCGATATGCGAATAATTTTCCGCACTGAGTTCATGCCGGTACATTCTTAAGATATTCCGTGTACACAAGTTTTGTGTAGTTTGTAAGAGCTGCTCGAGTTTGAGATAAATACGAGCAGTTCGCTTTTTTTAAACCTGTCCTGCGCGTAGCGCAGGAGCTGCAATTCGTTGTAGAGACGGAGCGCGCTCCGTCTCTACTGCAAACGCGAATCGAAAAACGGTTTTCAGGTACCACTGCGCGTAGCGCAGACATCTTCTTAGCCGTGGGCGAGCGAAGCGTAGCCCACGGATGCTTGTAGCCCCTCATGTTTACACAGCGTAGCTGTGTCATCTTATTTCTCTTCGAAAGATATTGTCTTTTTTGATACCTGATAGGCCACAGCTACGCTGTGGGAGGGAGGGGAGGCGTCGCTTTCCGTGGGCTGCGGCTTCGCCTTGCACACGGCTAATAAGATGCCTGCGCTCCGCGCAGGAGCGG
>JAIRRK010000044.1 GCA_031256015.1 Dysgonamonadaceae bacterium | reverse complement strand
TTTTATTCCTTCGAAGAAAGCTTTTTCCAATGGAGCCAAATCATAGGAATAATTCATTTGTTCCAATATTTTTTTATGACGGGCGATGGCGACACGGTATTTTTCTTCGAAATCATGCTCGATATCGCCTACTCGAACACCGTTCCGGCTGATTTTATCCGTATAAGTCGGACCGATACCTTTTCCGGTCGTACCGATTTTTTCGTTTCCTTTTAGAGCTTCATAAGCGGCGTCCAATAAGCGGTGAGTAGGTAAAATCAGGTGAGCCTTTTCGGAGATATAGAGTTGTTTCGTTAAATCGTGTCCCGATGCTTCCAATGCTTCGACTTCTTCTTTGAAAAGGGCGGGGTCCAAAACAACACCATTTCCGATAATATTGATTTTTCCTCCTTGAAAAATTCCGGACGGAATGGAACGAAGAACATATTTCTGATTTTCAAATTCAAGCGTATGCCCTGCATTCGGCCCTCCTTGAAACCGTGCAACAATGTCGTAGTTCGGAGTCAGAACATCCACTATTTTTCCTTTCCCTTCATCTCCCCATTGGAGACCGAGTAAAACATCAACTTTCATTAGCAGTTTATTTATTTAGATTGATTTTTGTAATTTTTTTAATTCTTTCGAGCATTTGCTGCATAATCCGTAAATATACAGGCTGTAATGTTCCGGATAAAAACCTCTTATTTTTTTGCTTCGGATAAGTGTTTTTAGTTCCGTGTCTTTATATTCTTGTATTTTATGACAATTGGAGCAAATTAAATGATGATGAAAATCATTGTTATAAGCTCTTTCATAAAAAGATAAATTTTGTCCGAACTGATGTTTGAGTACCAAATCGCATTCCAGCAAAAGTTGCATGGTATTATAAAGGGTTGCCCGACTTACTCTGAAATTTCGTTCGTTCATTGCTTTATAAAGCGAATCCATATCAAAATGCCGAGATTCGGCATAGATAAGATCCAGAATGGCATACCTTTCCGGAGTTTTTCTACACTTGTTGAGTGTTAAATAATCGGTGAATTTTTGCTTTACGATTTCTCGTATTTTACTATCTTTATCCATTCTAAACTGATGAAGTAGAACTTCGCCGAACAAAGTTAATATTTTTTGCGAAGAACCTGAAATATTTAAATTATTATTTGACAGGAGAATTATCAGCCTAAAGATTCAAATTCAAACAGTAAATCATCATACAAATATTGTTTCAAGTCTTCGGGAAGCTTGTTATTACCTTTGATATTCGCTAAAATCGTTTTGGAACGAATTATCGATTGTTTGCCTAAATATTTCAAAGAATTTAGTGCCGCTCGTTTCAATATCAGAGATTCGTTGTTCAAGGCATCAAACAGCGCAGAAAAATAGTTTTTTTCTTCTTCCGAAGCCATCTCGTAATCCTGCATAAACAAGCGCATATAAAGAAGAAATCCGCACAATCGGATGTATAATTTATCCGATTGAATCCATTCGGAAGCGAACTTCCCGGCATCGGGCAATCGACTGAAGAGATTCATTGTTGCCTGCTCTGCCAACTCTACATTTTGAATACCATTCACCCATTTTTCGGCATCATTGAAGGAAGAAGGGTCTTGCATCATTGTTGCTAAAATACGGAGTTCTCGGTTGTTTTTGCTCCACATTTCATTTGCCGATTCCGGATCGGGAGCATAATTTCCGGCTATATTTCGCAAAGTAACAATGGGAACGCCCCAGTTCATCTTATATTCCAGTCCTTTCTTTCGCATGGAAGAAGACGAAGCTCCATCGCGTTGGAGATAGAGCTTCTTTTGTATTTCTTGCAGCTTTCGGTTCAAGTCATTCATTATAAGTAGGAAGATTGGAGTAATGCTTGGAATAACGCATCATTTGCTCGGCATAACCTTCATTATAAGATATTTCGATACCCGTAATGTCTCCGTTTTGATTTTTTATCGCGGAATACACCGGATTAATGAATCCTTTATACGGAGCGACATTTAGTTTTTTGTATCGTTCTATGATTTCTTGGTGAATTTCCGGGTCAATATTGACCGCGTAGCTCTCTACCATGTTTTTAGCACTTTCGAAATCTCCTTCCGATTTGATTCGCTGTATTTCAGCCAGTAAATCGCCCAGTAAAGAACGTATTTTCTTGTAATCATTGATTTTCAGGAAGGTTTTTCCCTTTTCTTTCACTAATTCGACAAGATTGTCTTTTCTTCCTTGTTCGTAAACCCAACGAGCAATCAAAGCTCTGTTCCGCATGTGCGATTCTTCAATGTTTTTTCCCGATTCGATACGCGATAATTGAGTCAGTAAGCCGTTCATAAGGTATTTGTAGTATTCGGCCTTATAAGCATCTTTATCATCCAGCAAACCCAGTTCAATCATTTTGTCATCCGCAATATAATACAATCCGAATAAATCGGCACGAGCTTCTTCGATTGTAGCTCCGTATGTTTTCAACGCATCAGGATCGACACCTGGAAGTAATTTTCCCGAACCGTGTCCCAAACATTCGTGAAGATCGACATGTAAATTATCGGTTTGAGCGCCAAACTTTTTCAATAATTCCTTTTCCTTATTCGAATAAACAAATTCGTCGTTGAATCCACTTCCTTCCGCCGCCTTGTCGTAAGCTTCCGTGAGATTGGTGATGGTCACGGATTTCGAACCGAAATCTTTGCGAATCCAATTGGAATTAGGCAAATTAATACCTATCGGGGGAGCCGGATAGCAATCTCCGCCCAAAGTGGCCGCCGTGATTACTTTGGTTGTGACGCCTTTTACTTTTTCTTTTTTGAATTTCGAATCAATCGGCGAATGATCTTCGAACCATTGTGCGTTATCACTGATTAATTCCGATAATTGAGTGGCTTTCAGATTTTTGAAATTAACCAAGGCTTCCCAAGAGGCCTTGATTCCCAAGGCATCGCCGTAAGTTTCGGTAAATCCGTTTACAAAATCGACCAAAGAAGCCGTATCCTGTACCCATGCAATCGAATAATCGTCGTAGGTTTTCAGATTCCCCGTTCGATAATATTGAATCAATAAGTCGATGGCCGTTTTTTGTTTTTCATTTTCGGCATATCGGGATGCTTCTTCCAACCAATAAACAATCTTTTCAATCGCGGGAGAATATAATCCTCCGACTTGATAGGTTTTTTCGATTAGTTTTCCGTTTTCTTTCACCAATCGGCTGTTTAATCCGTAAGATATCGGTGTTTGATTGTTCGAATCTTTCTTCGCTGCGTAAAACGCTTCGACTTCCGATTGAGTAATTCCTTCTTCGTAATAATTGTTCGCGGAATTTAAAATTACATCCACCGAATCATCTTGATTCACTTTTTTTGCGAACAAAGTCGCATCGAACATGACCGGAATGATTTCTTCCAAAAAAGCTTCGATTGATTGATTTTCTCTTGTCGGAATCAGTCGGGCATCTATCGATTTGACAGCATCGAAAAAAAATGCTTTGGAAAAAGCCGGCAAAATCTTTTCTTGTCCATAATGATGATGAATTCCGTTGGAAAACCAAATCCTTTTCAAATAAATTTCAAATTCTCGGTAATCGGCAGAAGATTTGTCTCCTTTGTAATTTTCATAAATGGCTTCCAATGTTCGTCTGACGGCTAAATTGTATCGATTATTCTGATCAAAAAGAATATCCCGACCATGAAGCGCCGCTTCGTTCAGACAATAAATCAATTTTTGTTGGTTAGCCGATAAATCTTCCCATCCGGTCACTTGATAACGGATGATTCCCAGATCGGCAAACTGTTCTACATTGTACTCAAAATGAGGGTTCTCCGAAGTTGACGTATTTTCTTTACAGGATGAAAAACAAATACAAGTTGTTATCATAAAAATAATTGCTTTTTTCATTGGTTGAAGTGTTTATTTTGAACAAAGATAGAAATTTTAAACACACAAAAAAAGCCGATCATTACCGATCGACTTCTTCTTTATTTAAAAATGCCTTAGAAATTTACTCCAATTCCCAATTCCAACCCGAAGCGGGCAGTTGAATCTTTTCCTAATCCGGAATTAAAATATACGGCAGGATTTACATACACATTTCGCGCTAAATAGTGAGTTGCTCCGACTTCTAATTTAATAGCAGTTTCAAAATCTTTTCCTTTAATTTTCTTGAAATTCAGACCGGCACCACCATAAATATTTCTCCAGAAATAATAATCTCCACCTGCTTCAAAATCAAAATTACCGATTCCTTTTTGCTTTTTCACTTTTGTCCAATCGAAATAAACACCGGCTTTGGCTGCAAATCGGTCTGTCAGGAAATAAGAACCTTTGGCTCCTAAGTTAAGGTGAATATCTTTATCACTGAAATTCAAATTGAAAGCGGATGTTTGAGCAGCCAATCTTTTTGTTCCTTTTGTAAACTGCGCATTTGCGGTAGTAAATCCCAATACTGAAATTAGCGTTAGTAATAAAATCTTTTTCATTGTTACTGATAAATTAATTGTTTTTTCTATTTTCTACCATATAACAACATCGAAAAAAAAATGTTCAGTATTTAAATGAGAAGAGCCGGAAAAATGAATTTCCCGGCTCTTTTTGGATTATAAAAACTTATTCGAATTAGAACTTGAAAGCAAAACCGATAGTGACTCCACCAACGTTTGCTACATTATTAGAATTAACATCTAATCCGAAGTTAGTAGTGGTTTCCCCATCTTTAACTTTAGTTTGGTTGAAATCAATTTTCGCGAAGTTTAAATTTGCCAATAAATCAAATTTATCGGACAACGTATACTTCAATACCGGAACGATGTTAACTCCCAATGTGGTGGTTTTCACATCCGGTCCTTCACCTACCGGAGTTTCTTTCTTCCCTCCAAATAGGATTCCGGCTTTAGCTAAGATACTGAATTGTCCGAATTGAATCACGTTGTAACGTACATAAGGACTAACGTTCCATCCTGTTGTTTTATCAAAACCAGTTTCACCCGGTTTTTCGCTTGAAAATTCGAAAGAAATACCAAGATCCACTTTCTCTGTCAAGTTGTAACCAAACTCCGGCGCAATTGCAAATTCTGTAGTTTTTGATAATTCTACATCTCCGTCTTTAGTTTTTTCGTTTGAAAAACCCAAAGAACCACCTAAATAATACTGAGCACTAGCAGTAGCTACACTAAAAACAGCTACCATCATAAGTAAAAACACTTTTTTCATTTTTCTAAATTTTTTAAGTTAGTACTGAATGAATGAAATATTTCCTTGTTTAAGTTATATATTTCGGTGCAAAGATATAACTAAAATTGAAATTGACAAACGTTTACCTAAATATTCATTAAAATGAGCAAAAAGGATAAACTAAAACGTGATTTTTTTCATCAGCAGGGACATTTTCTTAAAAATAATCAATGGTCAACTGAAAAAAAAATCGGTTGATGCTGTCGAAAGTTTCGTGCAGTATGAAATTATTTAATCAGTTCGAGAAGGTTTTCGGCGGCTGTTTTATCGTAACCTAAAGATAGGGCTTTATGGATATCATCGATTGCCGATTGTTTTTCGTAGAGTAAAATTTTGGCTTTACTTCGGATAATGTACAAATAAGGATTGTTTGTTTGTTCACCGGATAAACGTATGGCTTTATTAATGTCGGCTAAAGCTTTTCCTCCTTTTTCCATTAAGAGAAATAATTCGGCTCGTCCGGCATAAATATCCGGTAATTCCGGCTTTTGTTCTTCCAAATAATTATAGATTTTTTCCGCTTCCGACCAATTTCCTTCTATTTTAAGCAGAGAAGCTAAACCTATTCGGGCAAAAAAACTCAGAGGATTCAGTTCCAAAATCTGATTAAAATCTTTTTTAGCCGAATCAAATTCTTTCAGGTTTGTGTACAGGAGTCCTCTTTGATAGAGTGCTTCCTCGTTATTCGGATCTTCATCCAATAGAATACTATAGTCAATCAAAGCATTATTGAAACTTCCTATTTCGGAAAACAAAGAAGCTCGAGCCGAAAGGAAAGTCGTATTTTTCGGGTAACGTTTCAGAGCGAGCGTATAGGATTCCAAAGCTTCGGAAGCCTTCCCTTGCCTTCGTTGGATGGTTCCCAAGTTGTTAAATAAGAAAGGGTTTAAAGCATTGGCCGGATCGGTTTTCAATGCGTTTTTTAATGCAATTTCGGCCGAATCCAATCGGTTTTCGTTTAAATATTGGAAAGAAAACTCTATCCATTCACTGTAAGTCTGAGCTTTCAAACAACAATGAATGAATAGAGTAAAAATTAATACGGGAAAACTCCTCATGTTCTTTTATGACACTGCTTCAGTCGGAGCGATTAATTTGTATCCCTTTCCGTGAATGTTCATAATTTCGATATCCGGATCCCCTTTCAGCAGTTTTCTTAATTTTGTGATGTAAACATCCATGCTTCTTGCATTAAAATAGTCAACTACTCCCCAGATTTTTTTCAACGCAAAATTACGTTCCAATATCTGATTCATGTTTTCGCATAAAAGTCCCAATAAATCGCTTTCTTTTGTTGTCAATTTAGTCATTCGATCACCATCTTGCAAAGTTTGTTTTTGAGGATCAAAAACAAATTTACCAATGACGAAAGGCCCTTCTTTTGGAGATTTTTTACCGCTTACTCGACGGAGAATGGCTTCAATACGGAGTAAAAGTTCTTCCATACTGAACGGTTTTGTCAGATAATCATCCGCTCCGATTTTGAACCCTCTCAAAATATCTTCTTTCATTGTTTTAGCGGTTAAGAAGATAATTGGAATTTCAGCGTTCAGGCTTCTGACTTCGTGAGCCAAAGCGAATCCGTCTTTTTTGGGCATCATTACATCTAAAATACATAAATCGTATTTTTCTTTCGGGAATGCTCTACTTCCGGCTTCTCCGTCGGGAAAAAGATCCACAAAAAAGTTTTTTGCTTGTAAATACTCTCTTAATAACATTCCTAAATTTTCGTCATCTTCACACATGAAGATTTTCACTTTTTCTTCCATCATAATTTTTATTGTTTAAAATTAGTTTAATTATCAACATAAGGCAGTGTAATAATGAATTTGGTTCCTTTCCCGTATTCACTATCTGCTTTAATTGCTCCTCCCAACTCGGTAATAATGCGTTTTACATAAGCTAAACCCAAGCCAAAACCTTTCACATCATGCCTATTCCCGGTTGGAACTCTGTAGAATCGGTCAAAAATCTTTTTAAGACTTTCTTTCCGTATACCAATACCATTGTCTTCTATAATTATTTGGATGTTCCCTCCTGTATTTAATGTTCTTATTATTAACAGTAAAGGGACATCTTGTCTTCTGTATTTGACCGCATTTTCCATGAGGTTAAATAAAACATTTGTAAAGTGCATTTGATCTACAACTATTGTTGAGTCCAAGGCCTGTAAATCAACATCCAAAGTTCCTCCGGCGTTTTCTACCCGCAAGGCAAACGTAGAGGCAACACTCGTTATTAGATCATTTGCATCCAATTTACTCATTTTAAATTCAACGGCTCTTCCTTCAAACAAAGACATTTGCAATACTTTTTCGACCAAGAACCCCAAGCGTTTACTTTCGTCGCCGATTACTCTCTTGGCATAGTCCATCAATTGAGGAGAACTGCTTACATCCATATCATTCAAGGTTTGTGCCGCAAGCGAAATACTGGCGACAGGCGTTTTCAATTCATGTGTCATATTATTAATAAAATCGTTCTTCATTTCAGATAAACGCTTTTGTCTGAATATGATATATAAAGTAAAAATAAAGACCATCAAGAGAACGATTGTAAATATAATCGACGGAACCATAAAACTTATCGAGTCTAATACATATTTTTTCTGAGTCGGAAAAGTAACCTGAAGCGAATACAGTTTATTTGCCGGATCCGTAGGAAATAAAATCTGATTGTATACATTTTTCAGGTTATGAGCATTATAATTATTGCTTTTGATTATAATATTTTTTTCTTTATCCGAAACAGCGTAAGCAAAAGGCAAAGCCAGATTATTATTTGCTAATTCGGTTCTGATATAAGTTTCCAACTTTCTCGAATCAATTCTATCTTCTATTGGTTTTTCGTAACCTATTTTCGCTCTCCTCATGACTTCTTCCACCAAATTGTGAATATAAAGAAAATTGTTTTGAGCCTCTTGCAGCGATTGAGTCGATGAATTTATTCCGTTTTTCCCGAAACTGGGTTGGAGTATCGATAGACTGTCTCTCCTGTTTTTTAAAAAGATATCTACATCGGATGATAAACCATTGATTGTTCCGTTGATGGATAATTTTTGTCTGTTTTTCAAATAACTCTTGTTGTAAGAGTAATAATAATCACTCAAAAAAAGAGAAACTTCATCTAAATCCAAGTTATAGGCCACTTGATAAAGGCTTCTTTTCACCGCATCTTTGAATTGTTCTTCTTGGGTGTGAAGTATGATGTTGATGTAATTGAATTGCAAATAAAGCAAACCTGTAAAGGCAAAC
>JAIRRK010000036.1 GCA_031256015.1 Dysgonamonadaceae bacterium | reverse complement strand
CGAAATTACCTGTGTAATATTCTTCATTGTCTCTGGGGTCGGTCATCTTGCCTGCATCTCCGGGGTTGCAGGGGTCGAAGTTACCTTCGTCTTCGTCATCGTCATTGTCCAAAAGCGATACCCACTCCGTGCCGTTCCACACATAAATACCGGAAAGAATCGGCGGACAGGCATCCCCTTCTATATTATACACCATCAAGCCGATATGCGCAAGTTTATCCTCAAGGGTGGAAGAAGTAAGCATCGGATAAAGTTCGTTCAAATCGGTCAGGCTTACACGCGGCAAACCCAAGCCTTTGGTAGAGGTGACACTTTGGTTGCTCGGGTATTCTTTCAGGTCGAGTAAAGCACCTTCGCTCGGTTCTGCGCTTAGGCCTATCGTCACTTGCGCACTCACGGGTGCGCCAACCGTCAGCACTGCCATCAGTGCCGCCATTCTCATTGTTGACCAAGTTTTTTTCATTTTCTTGAATAATTAAATTTAATATTGATTCGAGTTACATAAGTCCGCCGCGAAGACGGAACAAAAAAAGGGCCGTCTCCCGGTTTTTGCAACCGGGGTCGGCCCTAAATGTGATGTTATGTGGTTTCCTCTATTCGCTTGCGCGAATATCGTAAAGTGTTTAATATAAGCTCTCTCTCTCTCTCTCTCTCTCTCTCTCTCTCTCTAACAAAATATTGCTAACCTCCAAACTTTTTGCAAGAAAAATGAAGGGGGAAAGCACTCTTTTTTTAGTTATATCGTACAGGGTTTTCGTAATTGTTTATTATTTGTTTTATACGTTTTTTATATCCGGTTGCAAAGCTAATAACTTTTTTTGATATTTTACTGAAAAAAGAAGAAAAAATTGAATTTTCTTCTTTTTTTATTGTTTTTTCTCAATTTCATCATTCTGTATAAGTATTGAGAAAAAGATAGGCATTAAAGAAAATGAAATAAAATGATATTTTCTGAAACTTCGTGAAATTATTTGGTATTTTGTTTTGCAGAATAAAATAAATGTTGTACATCTGCAAGCCGATTTTTAATATACGGATTATTTTACTTATCTGACTCGCATAACAAATCGGCGTACTTATTCGTTCTATAAATAAAAACTATGTGCACCATATCGAAAGAAACTGTACTAAAAGCAAACAACGCAACACGCGCAAGCAGCGTTGCTGATATGGCTGTTGCCGATACTTTCGGCGAAGCAATCCGCGTATCCGTCAACCACATGGGGCACACTTATTCACAAACAATAACGAAAAGCCAAATTCGTTCGGCTTATGCAAAGTCGTTAGATTCAAAATAAGCATGGCAAGATGCTATAATTACATATACGCAAAGCTTATTTTCATGGCCATTGAACAACACCAACCCGCAAACCATTCCGGTCCCATAAATTCAAAATAATTGATTGTTTTTGTAGGCAATTACAAATCAATTAATTTCCATATCAATCGGATTACTTTTCCGTCGTGCAGGTTGATTCGTCAGTATCGGCTGTTTATCGAGTTAACAATAAACCCGCCCAAACAGCCGAAAATCCGAGTAGGATACTTGTTAAAATATAAACAATCAATGTGCCGTAATTCCCTTCTTGAAATAACAGATAATTTTCCAACGAGAAAGTGGAAAAAGTAGTATATCCGCCACAAAATCCGACGATTAAAAAGTCCCTCAAATTATTATTCAGATTGTTTTTGAAGGATAAACCGATTAAAATCCCGATTAAAAAGCATCCTAAAAGATTCACGAAAAATGTTCCGACAGGGAAATGTCCTACACTCCACTTAATCGACATTCTTGAAATCAAAAAGCGCAAGATGCTTCCTATGCCTCCTCCTAATCCTACCAGTAAAATTTCCTTAATCATTATTTTGATGTTTCATCCGAAGATATAAAATTATCGTTATTCGACAATCACTCTGCCTCCCGCGGTATGAGAAATAAATTCCGGAGCATACATACATTGAATGGTTGTCGTTCCGGTTGAATAATTTCCCGAACGGGTTACATATAAATGATACTCTAAAGTGTAAGTTCCCTTGGGAAGAGCAGAAAAATAGAAATTCATTGAAGCATCTTTAGGTGCCCGATAGTAAATCAATCCTTGTTGCCATTGCATTCCGGACAATTGATCTGCGGGTTCGAAACAAGAGGCTCTCATATCTTTCAGATGAACAAACTCCATGTCGCGATCCGATCGAACAGTTAAACGAACGATTACTTTATCTCCTGTTTTCAACGGATTACTTTCCGAAACAGGAACCCATGTTTTTCCGGTGGAAGTTGTTTTTTCGACGAGCAATATTTTCTCGACATTCAATTCCGTTTTCGCGGAAGTTATTTTATCCAAATCTTCGAAATATTGCCAATACAAAGCTCCCCAACCGGGCCCTTCATTCAATTTATCGATTTTTATGTTTGCCATTTCCGGTTTGATTGAGTTTGCATCGAAAATTTGCTTTCTATATCCTGTTCCTATTTCCGACGGAGTTGTATTTATCTTTTTATCTCCCAATTGAATCGTTACATTTCCGGAACTATTCAACCAATTGTTTCCGGTTTCCAATAAAACCCGGATCGCATTTACCGTTGCCGGAACATTTTCCCATTGTTGAGTTTGCTTTTGTTTCAGCAACCATACCTTCATTTCATCCATTTCTTTATCGTCGGATCCGATTTCATTGAAAGCTTCCATTACATAAGTATGCGTGCAAGTTGCATCCTGAGTCATGAAAACATTTGTATTGTTATTGGCCCAATACATCCCAGTTTCCGGATGATGAGTCGCATGTTCTCTTAACGATTGAAGTATTTCCCGAGCTGTTTTTACGTTTCCATTTCTTTGTAAAACCATAGCGGCAATTGCCCGTGCATAAATACTTGTATTTGTCGTCCAATATTTTTCGGTCAGTGACATGAAAAAATCGGTTGCTTCTTTCGATTTTTCCAAAGGAATGTCGGCATAAAAAGATCGGGTATACAGATATTCCAATTCATAAGTGGAAATGGATTTTCTTGATTTCCACTTTTTATCCGATTTCTTTATGTTCTCGAAATATTCATTGAATTTGTAATCAATAAACTCAATAGCCGAAAGTTGCATACTCGTAATGGAATCGTCTTGAGGGAGTATTCCTTTTTCGGATAATTTTCCCAAGCCGCATAATATCCATTGCGTAATCGAAGTGCTGCTGCTCATTCCTTTGAACCAGACCCATCCGCCGTCGGTTGCTTGCAGGGATTTTAATTTCTCCAAAGCTTGCGAATTGAAGTTGCTTGCCCGATTCAAATCGAAAAGTGAGGCCAAACTTTGTTTCTGTTCCGATTCGGTTTTCGCTTCCATTACCCAAGGCGTTTCTTCCAATACGAATGTTTTCAATTCCTGATTCTTTTCCAAATCAGATAAAAGCGTTTCCTTTGTTTCGCCTTGTTTTATCCATGCGTTTACTGTTTCTTTTATTTTAGGCGTATTATTTGCGAGATGAGTTGCCAAAACATTGGAGTAAAAAGAGCCGAACCAAGCAATCGCATGATCATTTTGAGGCGTTACAATGGTTGACAATGCCTGAACCGCATACCATGCGGGATTTTCAGCAAATTCTAAAGTCAAACGATAATTACTTAAAGACGAAGATGTATGATTGGCCAACTTATCGAAAGTATAATTCTTCGTTTGATTGCTCGAAATATTTAAAGGGAGACTTTCCGTCACCATCATTCGATTGGAAAGAACCGGAATCAGGTGTTGTTCGCCGTCGCTGAACGTTGCCGATTGAGCGACAATCTTGAATGTGGTCAAATCAATTCCGGAAGGAACATCGAACGACCAATCAAAAGTTGTTGTTTTTCCCGGTTCCAATGAAAATTCTTTGGAAGAATTATCGGCCTGAATCGTTTGTTTACTTGTACTCGGATCAAAAAACTCAATGAATACTTTCCCGGAAATTACTTCGTCCGACAAATTGGAAACATCAGCGGAAATGTTTGTTTTATCTCCTTCACGAATAAAACGAGGAACATGGGGTGCTACCATCAATTTCTTCTGACTGATGGCTGTTTTTATTAATTGTCCGAACTTCAAATCTTTCGTATGAGCTAATGCAGTAAATTTCCATGTGGTATTGCTTTCCGGAACAATAAACGAAATAAGCGTTTCTCCTTGCTCATTGGTTTTCAATTGAGGATAAAAGAATGCTGTTTCGTTGAAATTTTGGCGAATTTGAATCTCCTTCGAATTTTCTTGCTTGCTCTCCTTTTTCCTACTCTCTCCTTGATCAACTTCTTGACCGGAAGAACCAATCACAATCATTCTCTCTTCCGCAACGGGTACAGTATGGCTCCGGAGGTTTTGTCCGCCAAAAAGAAGAGACTGTTTTCGGATATTGAATCCGAACCAATTGAAAGAATCGTAATTGAATTTGGGAACATCCATTTGTTTTTCGCTTTCGGACGACATGTTAAACGAAAAATTAAATTCATTGCCTGTTCGGGAATTTACTTTCCAAAAAGAAATTGAACGAATCGGATTAAAACTCCACGAATGAGAATAAATTTTGTCTAATGAGGCATCGTACATTCCGGCCAAAAGTTCGGAAACAACAGGATTTTCTTTCCCGTCTCTGACTGATATTTTCCATTCCTCTTTTTGTCCGGGCAATAATTTATCACGGAAAACTTCCATTTTCAGGTCAAGCGATTTATCCGATTGTTTTTTTCTGACTTCAATGGTTTCCGTAAAGAATTTTTCATCTTTCACAAAACTGAAAACGACGGTGATTCCCTCTCCGAAAGATTCAAGAAACGGAATTTCTATTTTCTTATTTTCGTTATTCAGAACAAAACGAGAGGCGGATAATTTATTTTTATCTCGAAAAATTTCATACAAAACAGAAACATCTTTTGCCGAACTTCCGAAAATAATTTCCGCATTTTCTCCGATTTCACAAGTTGTTTTCGGAGTCATTATCCATTTATAGGAAGGAATCGGAGGTTTTTTGTCTTTTTGGGAAGCGAATACGAAATCTTGTTCCGATTGAACTTCTCTGTTTTGCGAATCGTTTGTTTTCGCGATGATTCTGTATTTTCCGGAAGCTAAGTTTTTGATTGCTTTTTGATCGATTTCCTTACCCGAAGAAAAGTTTCCCGAAAGAACTTGTTCCCCAAGTTCCCATTGATTATTACCTAATTTTCCGTCATTGTTCAATCGATAAATTTCATAAGTTCCCGAAGTTTCTATTTCTTTATCATTCAGATTAAATGCCTGAATTTTCATCGCAGGAATATTCTCTTTTGTCAATGGAGATTGGTCCAATCCATAGAAAGATAAATACATCGATTTCGTTCCGATATTAATTGTGACAGACGAATTTTGACTTTCCCCGGTTGTGCCGGTTGCAACAACATCAATCTCATATTGATAAAAAGCATTGTCGTTGTTTCTGTCATTAAAGGCTTTTTCGGGAACAAAAGAAATTTCGAAGCCGCCATTCTCATCCGTTAAAACATCTCCATCCGAGATTTGAACGGGAGATTGGAAGATTCCTCGATATAACCGGTGATTGTATCTTACAACCCTATATTTTATCTTGGTATTTTGCAAATTAACTCCGGAGAATGTTTTGGCGTCTCCGGAAATAATCACTTTATTGCCGAAATTATATGTTTTATCGTTCGGATTAAATCGAATATCAAAAGTCGGTCGCTTATACTCTTCCACTTGAAAAGAAGTATATCCATCATATTCATTCGATTCAATGGTATAATTTCCGGTTAAGGATCCCGGAGGAATAATAAACGCTCCCGAAAAAGAACCGAATTCATTTGTCAGAACTTCTTTTGTTGCAATCTCTTTGTAATTGGCGTCTTTCAGCGAAAGAATATATTTTTTATTCGAAACGATTTGAGGTTCAACTGCATTATCATAAGCAATTCCCTTGAAATAAACCGTTTGTCCCGGACGATAAATGCTTCTGTCGGTAAAAATACTGACTTTATTTGATTTCGTCGATTCACTATAAGTCGAAATCCAAGGAGTCGGAGAGGTTATCAAATAAGCATCGTCTCCGGAGATTACATTGTAAGTATTGATTGTACTAAGACCTTCGTCTTCAGCCAATCCGATTTCATTCGAAACAATATTCTCTTGTAATTTTAATGAATGATTGTCTGACGAATATAAATTAATTTGAGCATTTTCAATGGGTTTTCCGGAAATGCGGTCAACAATTAAAAATTCTCTTTTCGTATCAATTGTGCGAGAGATGCTTCCCAATCGGCTTACCGAGAATTGCTGATTAATTATATCCGTATATTTCTGTGATTTAACTACAAATTCATAATTTCCTAACTCTTCCATCGGAATTTGTATGATTGTATCGGAATATAAATAGGGGGCTTCATTATCGAGATTAATTGTTTCTTTCTTAATAAGTTTTCCCGTTTTTTCATATTCTCCTTTCCGGGTTCGGTTGTGTTTATAGACAGTGACGGGAGCATTAATTTTATAAATTTCGATACTTATTTTATCTGTATTTCGATAATGGATTTTCAGTTTCAATTCCTTTCCCGGATACACTACGTTATCCGCATTTATCCATAACGAACCGGCTGTAAGTTGAGTCAAAAGGTTTTTCAGTAATCCGATTCGTTGATATTTTGGATATTTCCGAATACCTTCCTGAGCCGTTTCATAAATTTTACGGACATTTTCATTCGGCTGTTCCTGATTCTTCGTATACTTTTCCAAATACCGGGTTTCTCTGTACAAAACCTCAACAACGATATCGGAAGATGCCTGTTTTTCCTTCAATTTGTTTAGCGCATCTGTATAATATTGTTCGCCGGACTCTCCAACCCAATTTGACAGAACAAAATCCAGGCGATCCAAATCCGCCACCAGCAGAGAAAAAGCATTGTTTTCACTTATTTTGAAACGCAATAAATCTTGATACAATTTCAAAATTTTCGGAGAAAAATCATATTCATCCGTCGCTATATTTACATTGATAAATTCATTTGCCGGAGCAAAATATTCCTTTTTAATCAATTTTGTTTGAGGAAAATAATTTTGTATTTGAAAATCATTATTAAGATATTCCAAAGAAGCGATTCCTTTGTATATAAGAAAATCGTACAGCGTGGGACGCAGTTCCCGAGAAGCTTCTCCTAAATTCAAAATAGTTTCATAGTTCAACGCCGATGTTTGTTGCAATTCTTTGGCCGGAACCAAAGACAAATCAACTAAATCGGATATTTTCCGCATGAAAAGATTCGCTGACCATTCCCGTATATCTTCCGGAACATATCCCGAAATAGCTGTTCTTGTACGAATATCCCAAAAGTCATCGGAATAATACTTCTGATATAAATCGGCCAAAAGCGAGTACAAAACGGCTTGTTCGACTTTATTTTGATTTTTTTCGGCAAATTCGTCTATTTCTTTTATTTTTTCCGGAAGTCGATTCCGGTCAATCGCCGTTTCGTATTTTAATTGATGAATCAGAGCTTTAATCAAATCCGGACTGTTATTTGTTTTCAGCGCATTGTCGTAAA
>JAIRRK010000124.1 GCA_031256015.1 Dysgonamonadaceae bacterium | reverse complement strand
GATTGTGTATCTAATGTGATTTTATCTTCGTTGTCGATAACTTCCGGCAAATTAGTTTTTACTTCCTTAAATAAATCCAAGATACGTTTTTCTACATCTTTAGGCTTTTCACCGATTCCCGCACGAAATTTTACAATATCATGGGGTGCTGTATATTTTTCATCGTAAATTTTGCAGAAAATAATATTAATCAGTTGTTGCGCCAAAACCTCGTCGCGTGTTGCCCCTACGGTGTTGGCTGCCAAATGATTACGGATGGATTTGAATATGGCTTTGAGGTTGTGCGTTGGTTTCAAATCTTGTCTTTTATATAAACCAATGTCCTCTACACGTTGTCCATACTTTGGGATGTTAGGTATTTCTTCAAAAACGACTTCTCCGTTTGATTTTACAAATTTGCGCAGGAAAAATCTTTCTTCGCCATTAAACCAAACACCCAAATAGGCCGAAGAAAGCGTTAAGTAATTTTCAAGTTGTGTTCTGCCGTCTTTGCGATTTTTCTTTTTACATTCAACCACAATGTACAAGCCATCATCGTCTTTCAAAGCATCAAGGAAAACGGCAATATCCACAGGATATTCTTTTTGTGTGTCGGAAGGGCGAACTTTTACGCGGTATTGCGGACGTGTTTGTATGTGTTCTTTCGGGTAGCCGTAATCTTCTGCCAATTGCCTGGAAAAGACTTGAACTGCTTCAAGTTCTTCGGAAGTTGCATTTACCTCAATACCTGATATATAATCAGTTACTGTTACACGTTCATTTTTCACCATATTTTCTTGAATTTCTTCAAAGGTACAAATTTTTTCAATTATATGTTTGTAGCAAGAAAAATATATTTGAACGCTTATTCTTTTTACCCGCTCTATTCCTTTCGTTTATAGATTATCAGCCGTTATCTACTTTGTTTAGGTAAAGAGTTTGTGACGGGAAGGCAAAATCTAATTTTTCTTTATTAAAAGAGCTTAGAATTTCCATATTGACATTCGAAACGGTTTGCCATACATCGCCTTGTTTTTCTATGAAATAGATAAACGTAATGACCAAAGCCGAATCAGCAAAATCCGTAAAATTAACGGTAACGTCTTTGGAACTTACAAATTCCACTTTTGAAGGAATATTTCTCAGAAGTTCGAAAGCTTTTGTCATTTTTTCGGCAGAGGTATCGTAAGTAAGACCAATCTTCATGGTAATTCTCCGCATCGGCTCTGCCGATATGTTCACGATGGAGGCATCGGCTATTTTGTAGTTGGGGAGAGTGATTATTCTTTTATCGTAATTTCTCATTTTTGTACTTCGTACTCCGACATCTATAATCGTTCCTTCGTAAGAATCTATACGAACAACGTCTCCTATCCGGAACGGACGGTCAGTTAATATAGTAAAAGCTCCGAATATGTTTTTTATGGTGTCTTGTGCCGCTAATGCAAAAGCAATACCTCCAATACCTAACGTTCCGAGTAAAGCGGTTATGTTGACTCCTATATTGGTTAAAGCGGTGGCTATACCCATTGCCCAAATAAAAACAACGATGGTTCGTCTGATGATCGGCATCATTTTTTTTTGATTCAGGACTTCTGTTCGTGATTTATCGGATCGCCCAACTATGTAATAATCAAGTAAACTTTCCGATAATTTGACAAAAAACCAAGTAATATTTAAAACAATCAATACTTTGAAAGCACTATCTAACGAGGTTACAAAATTGGCCGGATAAATCAAGCGATGAATAGCAACCCATGTGCCAATTAGTACGATACCAAAAATAAAAGGAGACTCGACCACATTGCAAATAATGTCATCGAAATTGTTTTTTGTCTTTTGTAGAAAAGGCTTAATGTATTTTTTGTTAAACAATGAAATTAATTTGGCCGTCAAAAGGGTTCCGATAATAATAATGATTGAAATTCCCCAATCTGTTACTGTGTTTCCTAAAATTACTTTTTCTAACATGACTTTTATTTTTATAATTGTTAAATGCAACTATTGTTCACAAATCCGTTTTTTTATTCCGGTTATGTTTTTCGATGAACGTTCGTTCTCGTTCTTTTGCTTTCTTTAAAAAATTGTTGTATTCGTCCGAAAGAGGATTAAAGGGTTTATGTTGCAGTGCTTGTTGAATGCTTGTCCATTCTGCAATTATTTCTTTCGTTTCGTCATTAAAATAAGTATTTCCGAATTTTTCCCAGATATAATCAATAGCCTGATAATTAGGATGTAACATATCTTCCGCATAAAAGCGGTAATCGCGTAAATCATCCATTATTATTTCGTAAGAAGGGAAATAATATACATCTTCATTGGCTTGAATCAAAGTGTCTAATGCAACGAAAAGAACCGATTTACTGATTTGATTTTCAGTCGCTCCATCTTTCCAATGCCTAATCGGACTTATCGTGAAAATGATTTTTAACTTCGGATTGATTTCTTTCAATTGATTCAAAAATATCTGCCAAGGTGTTGTTATCTCTGTTGAAGTTAATCTTTTATGAATAAATTCTTTTGCCGGTAATTTATGGCAATTCGCAACCGGATTTTTATCGGATAAACGGAAGTAAACATTTGCCGTTCCCCAAGTTATGAAAAGATAATCTGCATGAAATAAAAACCGGCTCGATTGATCAATTTGATTATTGATATTTTCAATTACAGCTTCAGGATTGCTTCCCGAAAAACGACTGTGATGAGAAAAACTGTGATACAATCCTTGATGTAAAAACAAATCTTTTGAAAAGTATCTTTTTTTGTTTAACAGTTCATTCAAAGTTATTAGTACAGAAATAGGATTATACATTATTCCGAATGGATTAATATTTATGTCAAATCCGGCATTTTGAAGTTTGGCCGATATATTCTCCACAAAACAAGAGCCTATCATCATGATTTTATTCTGATGAGAAAGCTTAAAGTCCGATGAAGGAATAACTACTTCTGTTCTAAATTGCATTCAACTGTTTTTAATTTTCAGATACAATTCATCCAATTGCTCTTGGCTTAATTGAGAAGGAGCATCTAGCATTACATCTCTTCCCGAATTATTTTTAGGGAAAGCGATGCAATCACGAATCGAATCCAGACCGGCAAAAATCGAAACCAATCGATCCAATCCGAACGCAATTCCACCGTGAGGAGGAGCTCCGTATTGGAAAGCATTCATCAAAAATCCGAATTGTGCTTGAGCTTGTTCATTGCTAAAGCCTAATAATTTGAACATTTTCTTTTGTAATTCACTGTCAAAGATTCGGATTGATCCTCCGCCTATTTCAACACCGTTGATTACCAAGTCGTAAGCATTGGCTCGTACTGCTCCCGGATCCGAATCCATCTTTGAAATATCTTCCGGTTTAGGACTTGTAAACGGGTGATGTTTCGCAAAATAACGATTCAATTCTTCGTCAAATTCCAATAGCGGAAAATCAACCACCCACAAGCATTGATAATCGTCTTTTTTTCGAAATCCGAGACGAGAACCCATTTCCAAACGAAGTTCGCACAATTGTTTTTGAGTTTTTTCTCGTTTTCCGCAAAGAACGAATAGTAAATCTCCCGGTTTTGCATTTGCCCGGTCTAACCAAGTTTTTAATTCTTCCGGAGTATAAAACTTATCGACAGACGATTTGATTGAGCCGTCGACTTCATAGCGAACATAAATCAATCCGGATGCTCCAATTTGTGGACGCTTTACAAAGTTTGTCAGTTCGTCTAATTGTTTGCGGGTATAAGATGCGCAGTTTTCGGCACAAATTGCGGCAACATATTCGGCGTTATCAAATACACCGAAATCTTTGCCGGTAGTTAAGTCTTTTATTTCAACGAACTCCATTCCGAAACGAATGTCCGGCTTATCGGAACCGAAGCGATTCATAGCTTCAGCGTAGGACATTCGAGGAAAATCGGGTAGGGAAATATTTTTAACTGTTTTGAAAAGATATTTGGTTAATCCTTCAAAAGTATTCAGAATATCTTCTTGTTCAATGAATGACATCTCGCAGTCGATTTGCGTAAATTCCGGCTGACGATCGGCACGCAAATCTTCATCGCGAAAACATTTAACAATTTGAAAATAACGGTCGAAACCCGATACCATCAATAATTGTTTCAAAGTTTGAGGCGATTGAGGTAAAGCATAAAATTCGCCCGGATTCATTCTGGAAGGAACAACAAAATCGCGAGCTCCTTCCGGAGTAGAACCGACCAAAACAGGTGTTTCCACTTCCAAAAAATTCAGATTGTTTAAATAAGCTCTGGTAGCAAAAGCAATTTGGTGACGTAACTCTAAATTTGCCCGAACCGGAGTTCTCCTTAAATCCAGATAACGATATTTCATCCGGATATCATCGCCTCCATCTGTTTCGTCCTCAATGGTAAACGGCGGAATTTCCGATGGATTGAGAATTTTCAGTTCCGAAACAATGATTTCGATTTCTCCCGTAGGAATATTCGGATTTTTATTGGAACGTTCGGCAATCGTTCCTGAAACTTGTATGACAAATTCACGTCCGAGACCGTTTGCCTGTTCACAAAGAGTTGCATTTGTCTGCTGATTAAAAACCAATTGAGTAATTCCGTAACGATCACGTAAATCGATAAAAATCATTCCTCCGAATTTGCGAATTCGTTGTACCCATCCGGCTAAAGTAACATTATTGTTTAAATCTGTTAAGCGAAGTTCTCCGCAAGTATGTGTTCTATACATAACGTAAATTATTTGTACGATACCAAAATATAGTGATTATATTATAATCACATGAAAATTGCATACAAAGGTAAATAAAAGAAGCGTTAGAAAAATTTTTTGGCAAATTTTTATCCGAATAATTTTTTGATGATAAAAAAAGTACTACCTTTGCGCACGCAAAAAGGAACGGGATGTAGCGCAGTCCGGTTAGCGCACCTGCTTTGGGAGCAGGGGGTCCCAGGTTCGAATCCTGGTATCCCGACAACTTGAAAATCAAATGGTTGCAATTGCTTTGTGACCATTTTTTTATTTTGAAGGCTTGGCTTTTATTGATTTATGGAAATTTCGATTGTCAATTTTAAGCGTGCAATGAACTGTTTTTAATCGATTATCTATTGGTCTTCTTTTCTTTTCAATACCTCCTGTTTTTATACACAATATTGCGATATTATAATTTAATAACTATCTTTACACCCGAAAAAACGAATATTAAATATTATTATATTATAATTATATTATGGTT
>JAIRRK010000051.1 GCA_031256015.1 Dysgonamonadaceae bacterium | reverse complement strand
GATGTTTGATCCGGGATACGCCGCCGAGGAAAATGCCAAGCATGTCGGCCTGATGGTGTACCATGTGTTGGGATGCCCGGTTCCGAATCCTTCCGGTATTTATGTGTGGAACGGCAGCGTATGGAAGCCGCTCGTTGAACCTGAACCAAACTTGATGACCGACTGCAGAGACGGTGAGACTTACCTTACAGGTAATTTCGGTACTGCGGGTATATGGATGCTGGAAAACCTGCGATACATACCAAAAGACGGAGACGGTTACTCCGATTATACACACAGCGGGGCGGGTTCCGATACAGCCAAGCGTTATGCGTATCCGGGAACTGACATGACGACATACGGTATAGGGTCAGCTAAAATCGGTTGGGACAAGTCGTGGGGTGTATTGTATAACTGGGCGGGTGCGACGAATGGCAGGAGCAGTTCGAACGACGAAGGCAATAAGGCCTACGATGGAACTTATACACAAGAACAAGGCATTTGCCCGGTCGGATGGCATCTTCCGAGCGATAAGGAGTGGAGCGATTTGGAGCAGGTGATTGGTGAGGATGCAGGGATTCTTTATTCGACGGCGGGAGAAATTGATTGGCAGAACGGGTGGCGATCTGTCGTCAACGATTATCGAGGCCGTCATGGGAGGAAGATGAAAAGCACGGATGTCGGCGGTACGAGCAAGTCTGCCGCCGCCGGCGGGTTTAACGTGTTGCTCGTGGGCCAAGTGTACGCTGATTCCCGCGCCCAGTTCGGCACGGACGCGTGCTTCTGGTCGAATAGCTTCTACACTGCCTTAAACGCGTGGGCCCGGTCCTTGTCCTACTCCGAGGACGGAGTGAGCCGGAGCCACGGCAACCGGTCGCGCCAGTTTAGCGTGCGTTGCAAGAAGGACTGAGCGGGTGAGTTAAGAACTAAGAACTAAGAACTAAGAGTTAAGAGTTAAGAGTTAAGGAGTGCGGGATTGCATCTTTTTTTTTGGTGTGCCGCGCAGGAGCGGCCCGCATCCATAGGCATTACTTGCCTACGTACTAAAGAAGAAAAAGGAAACCTGCAAGGAGAGTGGTATTCGCAGTGTAATATGCTATAAAAAGATTAAAAGGCGGAATTGATAAATTTTTATTTTCGGAGATGCCTCGGTGAACAATTGATAATTCGCTTATTCATTTTCATACTTTGATTTTTCTTTCAAAATATTTACCTTTGTCGCACTGAATAAATCATTCAATCATTTTTTACTTAATACTTATCAATTACTTATGGCGAGTACATCGGATTTTAAAAATGGTATGTGTCTGGATATTGAAGGACAGTATTACTATATAGTAGAGTTTTTACATGTTAAACCCGGGAAAGGTCCGGCTTTTGTTCGTACTAAACTGAAAAATGTTACAACAGGGCGCGTGATAGATAAAACTTTCAATGCCGGAGTGAAGGTAGAAGAAGTTCGCATAGAAAGAAGACCTTATCAATACCTTTATCAGGATGATATGGGTTATAACTTTATGAATCAAGAAACATATGATCAAGTTTCAATTCAAAAAAACCTTATCAACGGGGTGGATTTCTTAAAAGAAGGAGAAATTGCGGAAGTTGTTGTTCATGCAGCAACAGAAACCATTCTTTTTGCCGATCTTCCGGTTCATGTTGTTTTAACGGTTACTTATACCGAGCCGGGAATAAAAGGAGATACAGCCACAAATGCCACTAAATCGGCTACTGTGGAAACAGGAGCAACCGTTCGAGTTCCTCTTTTCATTAATGAAGGAGAGAAAATCCGGGTGGATACTCGTGACGGCTCTTATGTGGAAAGAGCAAAGGAATAGCTTCAAACTTTATATAGGTTATGGGTAGTAAAACAACTGCCTGTAACCTATAATCCATAGCCAAATAACCATTAACTGTATATTAAAATGCCAAAACTAACTGTAAAAGACTGGTCTCCGGAAGATCGGCCTCGTGAAAAACTTCTTCTGAAAGGAGTCAATGCATTGAGTGACGCAGAACTTTTAGCCATCTTAATCGGATCGGGAAATAAAGAAGAAACTTCCGTGCAATTATCACAACGAATATTGCAATCTGTTGAAAATAATTTGAATCAATTAGGAAAATTATCTATTGATCATCTGATAAATCATTTCATAGGTATTGGAGAAGCTAAAGCCATCGCTATCGTTGCCGCTTTAGAGTTAGGGAGACGAAGACGATCATCCAAAGTAATTAATCTTGGCTCAATACGCTATAGCAAAGATATTTATGATTTGTTTCATCCTTTGATGGCAGATCTTTATCACGAAGAATTTTGGATTCTTTTTCTGAATAGAGCCAATAAAATAATCGATAAAATGAAGTTAAGTCAAGGCGGAATATCGGAAACAACAGTTGATAACCGAATTATATACAAAGAAGCTCTGATTCGATTGGCAAGCAGTCTCGTTATTTGCCACAATCACCCTTCCGGGAATGTCAATCCCAGTAAACAAGACGAATTAATAACCTTTAAGCTGCGAGATGGATTAAAAGTATTAGATATGACTTTAATCGATCATATAATTGTATGTGATAAATCTTATTATTCTTTTGCCGATGAAGGAAAACTATAATTAGAGAGAAAAATATCATCGCCGGCATATTCGAGAATATCAGAAACTTTTGTGTATCTTCGTAAAGATTTCATCTTTATGTTGAGATTTGTTTGTATATATCTGAGATGAATCTATTTATAGGTATTTTTGCAAAACGGAAACGATATTATCAAGGTAATGTATAAAATATTACATATTCCAAATTATTATCCTCCACATATCGGTGGGATTGAAGAAGTTTGCTGCAATATTATATCGGCAACAAAAGATCATTTTCAACACCGGGTAATTTGTTTTCATGATAAAAAAGAAACGCAGGTAGATAGTTATGAAAATGTTGAAGTTATTCGTTGTGGAGTCATTCGAAAATTATTCAGTCAATCCATTTCCCTTTCTTTTTTAAGTGAACTGAAAAAAGTGATTAAAGAATTTCATCCGGATATTATTCATTTTCACACCCCTAACCCTCTAAGCAGCGTTTATCTGCTGTTAGCCTTACCTGAGAGGACAAAACTGATACTTCACTGGCATTCCGATATTATAGAACAGGAAATTTTATATAGGTTCTATTCCCCGATCGAACAAAAATTATTGAAAAGAGCGGATAAAATTTTTACGACAAGTCCTACTTATTTCGCCGGGTCAAAAGCGTTAATTCCTTTTCAAGAAAAAATACATACGATTCCTAATACTGTTAATACATTGAAATTAGATAAAAAAGGAGGAGATGATAAAAATATTCTGCAAATAAAGGAATTATATAACAATAAAAAAATCATATTTACCTTTGGACGTCACGTCACTTACAAAGGATTGGAGTATTTGATCAAAGCCGCGCCTTTAATCTCAAACCGGGCCGTTATTGTTATAGCCGGGAACGGTCCTTTATCGGGAGAGTTGAAGCAGATGGCTTCTGCTATGCCTTCGATTCATTTTATTGGAAGAGTTTCCGATGATGAGCTCCGTTATTATTTGCATGCCTCGGATATATTTGCTTTCCCTTCCATTACACGGAATGAGGCTTTTGGAGTAGCCTTAGCCGAAGCCATGTACTGTAGGCTTCCGGCCGTAACGTTTACTGTTCTCGATTCAGGAGTAAACTGGGTTTCTCCCAATGGAGAAACGGGAATAGAAAGTCCGAACAAAGATATAAAAGCCTTAGCCGAAGCCATAAAGACATTGATAGAAGATGATTTTTTAAGACAAAGATTAGGAGAAAATGCCGAGCAGCGAGTCTTGAAATACTTTGTTAATGACGCAATCAAAGAAGATTTGATTTCCGCTTACAATGATTTGTGTTAATGTTATTTGTGATTAGCTGCTGAATAAATTCGATTTATTGCTTCATAGGACTAATAGAATTATCGATTCAAAGCTGTTTTTATAATCCATAACAAATCAAAAAGGGAAAAGAATTTCGATACGGCTAATTTCATTTTAATTTTGGCTATCAATGATTCAGGGCGATTGAATTTTTTAATAAGTATTATATTTTCATCGTTAAAAATTACCCGAAGGTTTTTGAGTCTTTCTTTTTTAGTTAATTGATTTCTTTTATCATACATTCTTTGTGCAGTACGGAATAGTACTTTAGATACTGTATCATATAATTCCGTCATATCATCTTTGGATGCTTCTGTTTTTAAAAATATTTTATCCAGTATTTTTACATATTCTTTATACAACGCATATTCCGATTGATAATTTTGATAACTATAAGTTAATCCCGTTTTTTTCAAAAAATAATTATAGTTTGCTCCTTCTATAAATTTAATTGTATTTATTTGATAAATATATTCACACATGAAAAGTAAATCTTCCCAAAAAGATATATTTTCATTGAATCTTAAATGATTTTTTTCAATTACAGCCCTATTATATAATTTAGAGAAGGGATAGCCAAAATTATAAATTTTTAAAGTTTGAAATGCTTGAGAAATAGCGTTCTCTTTTAAAGTTATGTTAGGAAGCTGTTCGGTTTTTTCTAATTTATCATTGTAATAATTTATCCCTTGCAAAATTAGCACATTGTCATCCGAAGTTGTTTCATTATAGAGGTTTTCTAAATAACTTTCGTTTACCTGGTCATCCGAATCGATAAAGTTAATCCAGTGTCCTCGCGCTTTTTCTAGTCCTACATTGCGAGTATTACTAACTCCTCCATTCTCTTTACTGATAACCTGAATTCTTTTATCCTTTGAAGCATATTCTTCACAAATTTGTTTAGAATTATCAGTACTTCCATCATTGATAAGTAATAATTCAAAATTGGTAAATGTTTGCGACAAAACGCTCTCAATGCATGTTTTCAGATAAGACTCTGCATTGTATATCGGAATAATAACTGATACTTTCGGGCTTGTATTCATTGCTGTAATCTTATTTTAAATGAGCCTGTAAAAAATGAATTGATTCCTGCTTTTTCTCGGCTAACAATCGATTTACTTGTTCCCAATCAATAGGCTTCAGTTGCTTTTGAAAATCTTCGGATTTGTAAATGATACGATCTTCCAACCCGAATTGAGAAAGTAATGAACTAAAACGAGCCATGCCTCTTTCTTTATTTCCATACGCAAGAAAAGATTTATTAAATAGGATTGAAAAAACACAACCGTGAAAAGAATCTGTTAGGATAAACTCGGCGTCGGAAAATGCTTTCAGCCATTTCTCTACAGGAGGAAGTAGGCGATCCTCTATTTTTTCTTTTTTTGAATACGATTTGTTAACCGTAAAAGGATTCAATTTTTTCTCGCAAGCAACATGATGAATTAAATTTTCTTTATCTTCATTCATATCTAAAATATAATAAAACAACTTCTGACCATCCGATTTCTCTTCGTTGTTTTCATTCATCAGTTTAATATAGTCTTCTTTGTCTAAAAGCATGGTCGGATCGAGAGTCTGCCGAAGATTTTTACATTCCCAGTTATATGAATGGATTAAGTCTATTCCGGAATCTTCTCTCACGGATACTGCATCGAATTTTGCAATTAATTGTCCGCATTTTTTTATTTGATCTTTCGAAAATTCTTTTTCCGATATTCCAAAAGAAGCGGCATAAGCTATTTTTTTAACGTTTTCATTCGTTATAAAATCCAAAAAATAGGTTTCGATAGAAGGAAATGCATAAGCGATACGCCAAACCTGGTCTGATCCTACGATACAAGCATCGTAAGAAGCCTGATTAAATTCTTTCAAAGACAAATCGCTTCTGTTTATTTTGATTAGAGGAATATATTGATTTATAAAATCTCTTGCCGACTGATTTAGAGAAAACTCTTCCTTCAATTTTTTATCATGGTAAAAACTTTCAATTTTTTTCCCTAATAATGTTCTTATTAAACGTTTAGTAAATGATAAGGGGATTATATATAATGGTTTAGGTTTTCCTCCAAAATGAAGAACGGTAACTTTATGCCCCCTACTTTGCAATACAGAGCATAAAGCATAACATTGCAGATTTCCGCCATAATTTGCATCAAGCGGAAGAGTTAAAATAGCTATTTTCATATTTTAATTTTGAAATAATCCGGTTTTCGGTAGTTGATGAATTTTATATCATAAGTACTTTTCTCCATATTTGATGCTTACATCAGCCACAAATTGTTTGATTCGTTGTTCTTCATCTCGTTTACAAATTAACAGAACATCATCCGATTCGGCAACAATGTAATTATCTAAACCTTGAATAACCGCCAATTTTCCGTCAGCAATGGTTATCAGGTTGTTTTGACTTTCCGAAAAAAGAGCTTGACAGTTCAATACTGCATTTTTGGCTTCGTCTTTATCTGTCAAATCATAAATTGAGCCCCAGTTTCCTAAATCGGACCAGCCGAAGTCGGCTATCAACATGTGCACATTTTCGGCTTTTTCCATAATTCCGTAATCAATGGAAATATTTTGACAAGTAGGATACATTTCATTGATAAACTCTTGTTCTTGAGGAGTATTGTATTTTCCCAATCCTTTATTGAAAGAAGTATTTACATCCGGGAGATGGGTTTCAAAAGCTTCGATAATTGTTTGAACATTCCAGATGAAAATGCCGGAATTCCAGAAAAAATCGCCCGATTCGAAAAATACTTTTGCTAATTCGAGGTTCGGTTTTTCCGTAAATGCTTTTACTTCTTGTATATTTTCTTTTCCTCCTTCTTTTGTTTGAATGTATCCGTATCCGGTTTCGGGACGACTCGGTTTTACTCCCAAAGTGAGAAGCGAAGGAATTTTATCTGCAAAATTCAATCCGGTTTGGATATTCTTTAAAAAATGATGTTCTTGCAAAATTAAGTGATCGGCAGGAGTTACCACTATGTTGGCTTTCGGATTAATTGCCTGAATATGATACGAAGCATACGCAATGCAGGGAGCCGTATTTCGACGAGTAGGTTCCAGAAGAAGCTGATTATCTTTTAATTCGGGAAGTTGTTTTTTAACCAAATCGGCATAAGTTTCATTGGTTGAAATAAAGATATTTTCCACCGGTATAATTTGATTAAAACGATCGAAAGTCTGTTGAAGAAGAGAACGCCCCGTTCCGAAAAAGTCGAGAAATTGTTTCGGCTTATTTTCTTTGCTGAAAGGCCAAAATCGACTTCCTATACCTCCTCCCATAATAACGCAAAAATTATCTTTCATCATTTTCTTGTTTTAAATTTACGCTTACAAATGTACGTGAATTTTTGCCGATATACAAACGGATGAAATAAAACTCAAGGCTGACATTTCTTTCTCAAGTCGAATTTATTTGATAAATTTGCATTGTTATGCAAACTATTACTTGCCGGTACCGGAAAATCCGTTTACAGACCTTTATTCTAAAGGTTATCTTATAGATATTTTTTCTCAGATAGAAACCGCGGCTTTTAACGTATTAAGTATTCCGGAAAAGTACTAACTTTGCATACTCTATGGTAGCACATTTCATGTTTCGAATAAAAAGATTATATACTTTTATCTTAGGTACATTCTTTCCTTTGCTGCTGGCAACATTCAGTGTTTGTATCTTCATACTGCTCATGGTGTTTGTGTGGCAATTCATCAATGATATGGTTGGAAAAGGTGTCGACATGATTGTGTTGGCCAAACTGTTCTTTTATGCCTCTCTTTCTTCTACTCCCAATGCTTTGCCGTTGGCTGTTTTGTTAGCTTCGCTGATGACTTTCGGAAACTTGGGAGAACACATGGAACTTACGGCAATGAAAGCCTCCGGGATTTCTTTGATTAAAATCATGAAACCCATTGTTTTTGTCGTAATCATTATCTGTGGAATTTCTTTTGTTTTTCAAAATAATATTATCCCTGTCGTACAGACGAAAACTTTTACCATCCTAACGTCTCTAAGACAAAAATCGCCGGAACTGCAAATTCCGGAAGGCTCTTTTTATAAAGAAATAACGGGATATAATGTATATGTCAGGCATAAAGACAAAAAAACGGGAATGCTTAAAAATATGATGATCTACGATTATTCAAAAGGATTTGAGAATGCCGTAGTGATTGTTGCCGATTCCGGGAAACTGAGTTCTTCCAATGATAAAAAATATTTGATTTTAACGTTATACGATGGAGAATCCTTTCAAAATTTGGGAACTCGAAAAACGAGAAATATTAATGAGCGAGTGCCTTATCAACGCGAAACATTCAAGTTGCGAGATATATTAATTGCATTCGATACCAATTTCAATATGGCTGACGAATCGATAATGGGAAATCGTGATTCCGGGAAAAATGTAAAGGAACTTATTTCGTACATCGACTCGGTAGCGGCAAAAACAGATAGTGTCAACAGACAATATCTTCCTCAATTTAAACAAAAAGCATACGAAAACTCATTTAAAAGCACTTACAGATACAGTGATCGAAAAGAAAATATTGAAGTTGATTCCATTTTCAAGCAAAGTTCGCAGGCTTATTATAACAGTTTGGATTTGACTACAAAAATCGATTATCTGCTGATGAGTAAGAGTCGGGCCGAACAAATTAAGCTCGACAATAATATCGAGATGTTTCGCCAAAACGAAATGAACAGCAGTTTACGCGCACATAAAATTCAATTACAAAACAAATTCTCGTTGGCTTTATCCTGTCTTTTATTTTTCTTTATCGGAGCTCCTTTGGGTAGTATTATCCGAAAAGGAGGATTAGGAATGCCTACCGTACTCTCGGTATTTATTTATCTTACTTATTACATTACTCATAATTTAGGAATGAAAATGGCCAGACAAGGCGTTTGGATGGTTGAGGAAGGCGTTTGGCTCAGCACGGTTCTTCTGATTGCTTTGGGAGCATTCGTCACTTACAAAGCCGTAAACGATTCTTCGATAATGAATCCGGATGTTTGGAAGAATTTCATTCAAAAACTTACCGGAAAGAAGGACGTCAGGGTTTATACGAAGAAAGAAGTCATTATGGATACTCCGGATTACTCGCACGATATTAACGAAATGAAGAAATGGAACAAAGAACTGGATATCTACTTGGATAACCGCAAAAAAAATCTTTCTTATTTCAATTTTTGGAAAGAAGAAGCAAACGATAATTCGGTCAATCAGTTCGTTCAATCCATGAATGAATGGATCGATGACCTTCTCAATTCGGATGAAAACCTGATTATCGGAAAATTAATGGATTATCCGGTCATTCAAACTCCCCGAATAGCGATTCCGAATAATACGTTAATCAAAAGGTTATGCCTTATTGTTTTTCCGATAGGACTAATTGTATATTTTTGGAATATGCATCAGAGAAAACAAATGAAACGTGATTTAATAACAAGTAAAAAAGTAAATGAAAACTTAATAATGGAACTTGAAAATCTGAAAGAAAAAAAGAAATGCTATGGAATATAAATTGAATACAATAGAAGAAGCAATTATCGACTTTCGTGAAGGAAAATTCCTGATAGTCGTTGATGACGAAGACCGTGAAAATGAAGGCGATTTCATTATTGCCGCCGAAAAAGTGACTCCGGAAAAGATTAATTTCATGATGACTTACGGAAGAGGTGTTCTTTGCGCCCCAATCTCGGAAGAACGTTGTGAAGAATTGGATTTGGAAATGCAAACTTCAAAAAACACATCCATTTACGACACGCCATTTACCATTACTGTCGATAAAATAGGAGGAGGTTGCACGACCGGTGTTTCCATGTTTGACCGATCGGAAACAATAAAAGCTTTGGCCGATCCGAAAACAAAACCGGAAGATTTGGCGCGACCGGGGCATATCAATCCTTTGAGGGCAAGAAACAGAGGCGTATTAAAAAGAGCCGGGCATACGGAAGCAACCGTCGATTTGGCTCGTTTGGCCGGATTGTATCCGGCCGGTGCGCTGATCGAAATCATCAATGACGACGGTACAATGGCACGATTGCCTCAATTAATGAAAGTTGCCCAAAAATTCAATATCAAAATTATTTCCATTAAAGATTTGATTACTTATCGGCTGCAATACGAATCATTGGTAGAAAGAGGCGAAATCGTTAATATGCCTACTCGATACGGACATTTCAAATTAATTCCTTTTCGACAAAAATCAACCGGTCTGGAACACATAGCCCTGATAAAAGGCGAATGGGAAAAAGACGAACCGATTCCGGTACGGATGCATTCGTCTTGCGCAACCGGAGACATTTTCGGCTCTTTGCGTTGCGAATGTGGAGAACAGTTACACAAAGCAATGGAAATGATCGAAAAAGAAGGAAAAGGAGTCATCGTATATCTGAGTCAAGAAGGACGAGGAATCGGCTTAATGGATAAAATGAAAGCATATAAATTACAGGAAGAAGGCTTGGATACCGTAGATGCCAATCTTCATCTCGGACACGATTCGGACGAAAGAGAATACGGAGTGGGAGCGCAAATTTTACGCGACATCAATGTTTCCAAAATCCGATTGATTACGAACAATCCCGTGAAGAGAGCGGCGCTGGAAGGATACGGCTTGAAAATCGTTGAAAACATTCCCATCGAAATCGAAACCAATCCGTACAATGAAGCTTATATGCGTACGAAAAAAGAAAGAATGGGACATAATCTGAAAAATATCAAGTAAAAGAACTTTTATCGCAGCACTTTTTCATTTATTTAATTAATTGTCTTACTTTTGTATCGTCAAACGAACATTATCATAACAATAATATATATTTTATGTTGCAAGTTTCTGAACGTTTAGCCGCATTGTCTCCATCCGAGACATTGGCAATGTCTCAAAAGAGTAATGAACTGAAAGCTCAAGGAATCGATGTCATCAATTTGAGTGTGGGAGAACCCGATTTTTTCACTCCCGATTTTATAAAGGAAGCGGCCAAAAAAGCCATTGATGAAAACTTTTCTTTTTATTCTCCCGTTCCGGGATATCCGACTTTAAGGAAAGCCATCGTCGAGAAATTGAAAAAAGAGAACAATTTGGTTTTTACTCCCGAACAGATTGTCTGTTCCAACGGAGCAAAACAATCGGTTTGCAATGTTCTGCTATCGATTATCGGGCCGGGAGACGAAGTGATTATTCCGGCTCCTTATTGGGTGAGCTATGTTGAAATGGTGAAATTGGCCGAAGGAAAAAATGTAATTGTAACTGCCGGAATCGATCAGGATTTCAAAATTACGCCGGCTCAATTGGAAGCTGCCATTACTCCGAAAACAAAAGCAATTATCCTTTGCTCTCCGTCCAATCCGACGGGAAGTGTTTATTCGAAAGAAGAGTTGAAAGGGTTGGCCGATGTTTTAGCCGAATATCCGAATATTGTTATTATAGCAGACGAAATTTACGAACATATCAATTATGTAGGCAAACACGAAAGTATCGCTCAATTCGAAAATGTTCGCGAACGTGTTGTAATCATCAACGGAGTATCGAAAGGATATGCCATGACCGGTTGGCGTTTGGGATGGATAGCTGCTCCTCAATGGATTGCTTCGGCTTGTAATAAATTGCAAGGACAGTATACTTCAGGACCTTCTTCTATCGCACAAAAAGCAGCGGAAGCAGCTTATAACGGTCCTCAAGAATGTATTGAAGAAATGCGAATCGCTTTTGAACGTCGTCGCGACTTAATGGTTCAATTGGCAAGCGATATTTCGGGATTCAAGGTAAGTAAACCGCAAGGAGCTTTTTATCTTTTCCCGGATTGCTCTTATTACATCGGAAAATCGTTCAACGGCAAGAAAATGGGAAATTCGGCAGACTTGGCCATGTTCTTATTGGAAGAAGGACATGTAGCCGCCGTTGGAGGCGTTGCTTTCGGAGCTCCGAATTGTATTCGTTTTTCTTATGCAACATCAGACGAACAACTGATTGAAGCAATGAACCGAGTGAAAGAAACATTGGGTAAATTGGTTTAACTCTCCCCCGAGCCGGACTTTATTGTTATTCTTCCCCCAAGAACAACAAAATAATAAACTTTTTTCTCTTGAATTTGCAAAATATTAAGAAAAAGTTATTAGCTTTGCAACCGGATACAAAAAAACGTATAAAACAAATAATAAACAATATGAATCTCATGTACGATATAACTAAAAA
>JAIRRK010000078.1 GCA_031256015.1 Dysgonamonadaceae bacterium | reverse complement strand
ATTTCCTCATAAAGCCAATCGTATTCTTTTGTTGTATTTGCGGATGAGCTAAAGCCCATGTGTAATGAAGTAGAAAATAAACGGCTCTCTGCGTATGTCTTTGGTTCCGCTTTTCCCGGTTCTTGAATTCCGGTAAATTTCAAGTCCTCAATGGTTAATCCGTTCATATTTGAAGAAATGGCATTCAGTTCGTAACGATAATACCCGGCAGCAGGAATTGTGATAGTGAAAAACTTTCGTAATTCCGATGATCCGATTCCGGCATATTCAAAAGGAAATACTTCAGGTTCGTATGCTTTCACTCCCGGAGAAGATGTTTTCATTTCGAATTGATAGTTAAGGCCGTTTGAACCTCTTATATTGAAACTTACTTCATAAGTTCCCGGTGTTTGGTAAAGAAACCAAACCGGCTTTCGTTGGCTATTGCTCCAGTTCGACAAGACACCATTTTCACGCATTGTAAGACCACCCTCAGCGGCAACGAAAGGTGCTGATTCTATGTATCCTTGTCCGCCTTTTACGTTGAACAAGGAGGTGATGTTTACTTGAAGGGTATCCGAATAAACCGGTTCACAAGTATTGTCATCTATTTTAGTACGGAAAAAAAGAGGTCCTGACGCTTTGTAACGAAGTTCTTTTTTGTCTTTGTAGGCAGACATAGTTGTAAATGTCTGACCTGTTGTACTTCGTTGCCATGAAATAGTTCCTTGTTTATATCCACCGAGCTCGATAATTACACTATCGTTCTTTGTGACATTTAATTGAATTTGAGCAGATGCAATGCAATTACATCCGAATAAAACAGCAAATAATAAGGTAAAAGAGTATATTATTTTTTTCATTTTATTGATTATTTTTTAATTACGGAATAAGTTTTTGTTTGATTTCCAACAACTTGGATGAAATATCTTCCTGTAGGACAGGAATTTAAAGACAGGGGATAATATTCCCCGGCAACATCGACTGTATTTTTATATAAAACCAGTCCATTCGAATTTATCAGCAACAAGGTTACTTTTTTGTCGGAAGAAGTAACGGGAATATGAACGATATCGGAAGTAGGATTCGGATAAGCATTCGATTCGATGGCGATTTCCTCTAAACTACTAAAATTCAGTACATTAACATAAATGGAAACAGTACAATTACTTGCATCTCTTACTGTTACTTTATGGTTTTTTCCTTCTTCTTCATTCGATTCTTCCCATTCAAATTGATAAGGTGAAGTTCCTCCTTGTACTTCGAATTTCCCGGTATCGCCTACTGCGGCCGGTTCTCCGGAAGCATCTAACTCAAGAGCATCGGCTTGATTAACCGTTATTCGCACTGTTGTTGACTCTTGAGCAAACATACCGCAAGCAACAAACATCACACAAAATAAAATAAATAGATTTTTTTTCATGGCTATTATAATGTTTAATTAATTTCCAAGCGACAAATATACGATAAAAACTTCATTATAGTAGAATAATTTTTGATTTTTCAAGGGAATTAGCTTATTTTTTCATTGTTCGCTTTCAGATTCGCGTAATAATCCGTTCTCCCAATTGCAGAGCAATTGTTTTGTGAGAGGCCTCCAACTCTTGTAATTCTTTGATAAGTTCGATTTGGTATTCGAGATTATTTTCTTTTTCCGCTGTTTTGATTTGTTCGTTTATTTCGTTCATTTTCGATTTTAAAATCGAATCTTTGTAATTGAACATCACATAAGGAACTTTTTCCAGCAGCATTTTATTCAATCCGGCCTCTTTTTCCTCTTTTCTTTTTCTTTCGTCCGACTCTATTTTTTCCTGTTTGGTGTATATTTTGCTGATGATATACCGATCGGTGGAAATATCAACGGCAAACTGACTGATTTCAGGATCAAGATGATTTCGGAAATAATGTTCGGGCACAAAATTTTCCTTCTGAAAGTTTTCGAATGCTTCCGTCATTATTTTTTTATAAAGAGGATTATAAAACTCCAATTCGTCTTCAACCAAGTCAGACATAATGAATTCAATCACATTGACATAAATCGTTTCTTGAGTTTCATCGTCTTTATAGTACATATTTCGTTCTCCGTAACGAATCACATAATAAAGGATATTTTTCTCATATTCGTCGAAAGGAGAAATTGATTGTTGTTGAATATTTTTCGCTTGCTCCTGTTCCTGCTGTTCTTCTTCTTTGGATACGGCCGGATGAGGAGAAACCGTTTCTTCCGGATTTTCCGGATCGGGATAAAGCGTTTTTTTCTTTTGTCGAAAATTTTCTTGTCGTTTCTTTGCAATATTGCGAACCAACACCCTTTCATCCATATTCAATAAACGGGAACATTCTTTCACATAAACCAAACGAATAATTTCTTCCGGAATCAAAGCGATTGTATCGACAATTTCGGTAATGATTTTTGCTTTTTTTATCGGATCGTTTCCGGCATCGTCGATAAGTAACCGCGCCTTGAACTGAACAAAATCGGTTTCATTTTCGGCAATGTAGTTATTGAAGGATGAAGCCGACTGTTTTTTGGAAAAAGAATCGGGGTCTTCTCCTTCGGGAAGAAGTACGATTTTTATATTTAATCCGGCTTCCAGCAATAAGTCGATTCCTCTGATTGCCGCTTTGATTCCGGCTGAATCGCCGTCGTACAAAACGGTTACATTGGTAGTGAAACGGTTAATTAAGCGAATTTGCCCCTGAGTCAACGCTGTTCCCGACGAGGCAACCACGTTTTCAATTCCGGCCTGATGCATGGAAATAACATCGGTATATCCTTCAACCAAAAAACATCGGTCTTGCTTAACGATGGCTTGCCGAGCAAAGTAAATTCCGTAAAGTTCGTTGCCTTTATGATAAATTTCACTTTCGGGAGAATTCAGGTATTTTGCCGTTTTATCATTTTTTCTCAAAATTCTTCCTCCGAAAGCCACCACTTTCCCCGATAAAGTATGAACGGGGAAAATCACTCTTCCTCGGAAACGGTCGGCAAGATAATCGTTGTTTCCGACAATAGTCAGTCCGGTTTTTTCGAGATACTTTTTCTTATATCCCGACTTTAATGCTTCTTTTGTGAAAGCATCGCGTCCTTCCAAAGCATATCCCAATTGAAATTTTTTGATAATATCTTCTCTGAAATTTCTTTCTTTGAAGTACGATAAGCCGATATTTATTCCTTCTTCGGTTTCGAATAAATTAAAAGAAAACGTTTTTTGAGCGAATCCATTCAAGATGAACATTGCTTCTCTGTCACTTTGAGCTTGTTTTTGCTCTTCCGACAATGCTGTTTCTTTAATTTCTATTCCGTATTTTTTAGCGAGGTATTTTAATGCGTCAAAAAAGGAAAGTTGCTCATGTTTCATAATAAAATGAGTAGGCGTTCCTCCTTCGCCGCAAGCAAAGCACTTACAGATATTTTTTGCCGGAGATACATAGAACGAAGGCGTTTTATCTTCATGGAAAGGGCATAATCCCACATAATTCACTCCTCGTTTACGCAGGGTGATAAATTCCGATACTACATCATAAATCTGTGCAGCCGTTTGAATTCGTTCAATTGTTAAATAGTCGATCATCGTTGACAAAGATACAATACTTTGTTTGAATTTAAAAGCTGTTTGTTTTTTTCATTGGAAAAGTCATTCAACGATGCTATCTTTCCATTTCTACAAAAGAATAAGGATACGGATTTTTTTCATCGGCCGGAAAAGTTTCCAGACTAACAATCCGCCATTCTTTGTCATTGATTTCAGGGAAAAAAGTATCGGCATCCGGAAACTCGGCATGTACTTTGGTTAAATACAGTTTATCGGCATCCGGATAAGCTTGTTTGTATATTTGAGCGCCTCCTATAATAAAAATTTCTTCTTCGTCTCGGCATTTAATAAGAGCGAGGTCTAAAGAAGAATAAACAGTTGCGCCTTCTATTTTCAACTCTTTATCCCGACTGATTACAATATTTTTTCGATTCGGAAGCGGCCCTTTCGGAAGAGAATCAAAAGTTTTTCTTCCCATTATGACTGTATGTCCGGATGTGATTTCTTTAAAATGTTTCAAATCGGCCGGAAGATGAACGAGCAAATGATTGTTTCGTCCTATTTCGTTATTTTTTCCGGTTACAACAATTAATGAGATAATCATACGGCAACAACTCCTTTAATATGTGGATGAGGATCATATCCTTCTAACTGAAAATCTTCAAACTGAAAATCAAAAATACTTTTTACATCCGGATTGATTTTCATACGGGGAAGAGTTTTGGGTTCTCTGGATAATTGCAAATGAACTTGTTCCAAATGATTTGTGTAGATATGAGCATCGCCGAATGTATGAACAAAATCACCTTCTTTCAATCCGGTAACTTGTGCCATCATTTTTAACAGCAAGGCGTATGATGCTATATTAAACGGAACACCCAAAAATATATCAGCACTTCGTTGATACAACTGCAAAGAGAGTTTTCCGTCGGCCACATAAAACTGGAAAAAACAATGACAAGGCGGAAGTTTCATCTGAGGCAGAGACCCGACATTCCAGGAGCAAACAATAATCCGGCGAGAATCGGGATTATTGTTCAGAGCATGAACGGCTTCCGATATTTGGTCGATATGGCCTCCGGAATAATCCGGCCAGGAACGCCATTGATAACCGTAAACAGGTCCTAAATTTCCGTTTTCGTCAGCCCATTCGTTCCAAATACGAACACCGTTATCCGTCAGATATTTGACATTGGTATCTCCTCTTAAAAACCAAAGTAATTCGTAAATAATGGATTTCAAATGCAACTTTTTTGTTGTTAATACGGGAAATCCTTCGGCTAAATTAAAACGCATTTGATGACCGAAAAGACTGATTGTCCCTGTTCCTGTACGATCTTCTTTTTTTGTTCCTTCTTTTAAGACTCTGTCTAATAAATCTAAATATTGTTTCATAAAATCAATAGTTGTTGATACCGGTTCTGTGTTTATATTTTTGCCCGACAATAGACACTTAGCGGCAATTTTTGCCCGGCTTTATCCTGTAGAAAAAGCTCTCCATATTCTATTTGTGAATAAAACGAAAAATAATCTTTCATTAGATTTTCTGCAATCAAGGAAGAAAATCCCATCGAATAGAGGTTTAGAATAACAAAAGAAGAATGTTTATCTATAATTTTACCGGAAGCCTCCAATAATTCGGCGATATGATTTTCTAAAATCCATTTTTCTCCATTCGGACCGCGACCGTAAGCCGGCGGGTCCATGATAATACCTTGATAAATTTTCTCTCTTTTGGCTTCTCTTTTTACGAATTTCAGTGCATCTTCCGGTATTCGACGAATATTATCTAATCCGGAAGCTTCCATGTTCTCTCGAGTCCAATTTAAGACCGGTTTAACCGAATCGACGTGGGTTACATCTGCTCCTCCCGCTTTTGCAGCCAATGAAGCCCCGCCGGTGTAAGCAAATAGATTCAATACCTTAGCCTCTGTTTTGAAACTCGATACGGTGTCGTAAATAAAATTCCAATTTTCAGCCTGTTCCGGAAATATTCCCACATGTTTGAATGTGGTTAAACCCAAACGAAACCGGATATTCATCGTTTTGTAAGCATAATTTATAAACCATTGTTGAGGCATATTCGGCTTTAAAATCCACTTTCCTTTTTCGTTTCCTTCTAATTCAAACTTTCCTTTTTCTTTTTTAAACCAAGCATGATTCAAGTCTTCCCATTCCTGCTCCGGTAATTTTTTCCGCCAAACAGCTTGAGGCTCAGGACGGCGGAGAATATATTTTCCGAATCGTTCGAGTTTTTCGTAGTCTCCCGAATCGATTAGTTGATAATCAAGCCAATTAAGAGGAGTAAGTAATTTCATCTGAAACGATTAATATAAGTTTGTTCGGATTTTTCAATCGGTTTAATTTTTAACTTGTCATTGATACGGCTAACACCGTTGCTGTTCCGATGTAGTACAAAACTGCTTCCTACAGGTTGTATCTCGTTATTCATAATTGCGATTATTTGATTATCATTATTTTTCATCGGCAAATAAAACCCTGAAATTATATAAAATGTCTGTACGGCGAGGCTCTTTTTGTTTCGAATCGAATGAAACTGCGTATTACCGTTCGTTGTTCAGTGTCATTGTCGCTAACTGTTGCAGCTAATTTTTAAATGTCCGTAAAAATATAACTTTATTCTGACATTACAAACAAGTTGTTTCAGAAAGTCCG
>JAIRRK010000198.1 GCA_031256015.1 Dysgonamonadaceae bacterium | reverse complement strand
AAAGCTTATAAAATCATCTATCTAAATCATTAAAAGTCGGAGTTGTGCATCTGCCCTGCACATGGCACACTGTCGTGCCGATATGTGCAGCCTGTTCCGAGAAAGATTATTTGTCTTCCGAAAAACTTTATTTGTCTTCCCAAAAAGATTATTTGTCTTCCCAAAAAGATTATTTGTCCTCCGAAAAAGATTATTTGTCTTCCGAAAAACTTAGATTGTCCTACGATGTATAGGGTGTTGTTATTTGTTGAATCCGCTCTTTCTTCTTTGCATCAGGACAAAGAAGAAGAGAGAAGCCCGGCCGAACTGTCTTCCCGGCACGATGAAGCGTCATTCCCACTCGATAGTTGCCGGGGGTTTAGAGCTGATATCAAAAACCACCCGGTTAACGCCGCGTACTTTGTTGATAATCTCATTTGAAATTTTGGCCAGAAAATCATAAGGAAGTCTTGCCCAATCGGCTGTCATCGCATCGGTTGACGTTACCGCCCTCAATGCGATTGCATTTTCGTACGTTCTTTCGTCTCCCATCACCCCGACCGATTGAACAGGCAATAAAACAGCTCCGGCCTGCCAAACATCGTCGTATAAATTCCAATCGCGAAGGCCCTGAATAAAAATATCATCCGCATCTTGAAGGATGCGAACTTTTTCCGGCGTAACGGCTCCTAAAATCCGAACACCCAAACCCGGTCCGGGAAACGGATGACGCTTTATTAAATGTTCTTTCATTCCCAATTCACGTCCTATCCGGCGAACTTCATCTTTGAATAACAGGCGAAGAGGCTCCACCAATTTCAGATTCATTTTATCGGGCAAACCCCCTACATTATGATGCGACTTGATTACGTGTCCGCTGATGGAAAGCGATTCGATAATATCCGGATAAATGGTTCCTTGAGCCAACCATTTAATATCTTTTAATTTATGAGCTTCTTGGTCGAAGATATCGACAAACCCCTTCCCGATGATTTTTCTTTTTTTCTCCGGCTCGGTAACGCCGTTTAGTTCCCCGTAAAAATAGTCCTTGGCATCCACACCGATTACGTTTAATCCCAGATGCTCGTAATCTTTCAATACTTTTTCAAATTCATTTTTTCTTAAAAGACCGTTATCGACGAAGATACAGGTCAGATTTTTTCCGATAGCTCGGTTTAAAAGAACGGCACTCACCGACGAATCCACCCCTCCCGATAAGGCAAGAATGACTTTATCCCGGTTTATTTTTTCCTTTAATTCGTTAACGGTCGATTCTATGAAATTGGCCGGAGTCCAATCTTTTTTGGCATTACAGATATTCAAAAAATTAGCCAAAACAGTCGTTCCTATTTCGGTATGATAAACTTCGGGATGAAACTGAACGCCCCATGTTTGTTCGCCGGCTATCCGATAAGCTGCACATTTCACGTCTTTGGTGCGCGCGATAATTTTAAAACTCTCCGGTAAAACGGTGATGGTATCTCCGTGCGACATCCAGACTTGGGAATTAGCCGGAATATTTTTCATTAAAGGGTCGGCATCGTGTTCCGGTGTCAGCATCGCCCTTCCGTATTCTCTCGAATCGCCTTTTTCCACTCTGCCTCCCGACGCGTAGGCCAAATACTGTGCGCCGTAACAAATTCCCAAAACAGGATATTTTTCACGGATGGCAGATAAATCCGGTTTGAAAGCTTCATCGTCATTGACGGAAAAAGGGCTTCCCGATAAGATAACGCCGATAATCGACTCATCGTTTTCGGGAAATTTATTATAAGGAGTTATTTCGCAATACATATTCAGTTCGCGCAGTCGGCGACCGATTAATTGCGTTGTTTGAGAACCGAAATCAATAATAATTATTTTTTCAAGCATTTTTGTAAAATGTTTATTATACATTTGTCATTTATAAAGGAATAGAAGCGATAAATCGATTTGCCTGCAAAAGTACATAATTCCTTTAAATTAATTGTGATTTCTGAACATAATACTCACGGCTGTTGTTTTTACAATGGACAGAAAAATGTGAAATTAAAAAAAATGATTAAGTTATGAAAAGTTCGAGTTTATTTTTAGGTTTAGGCATCGGGCTCTTGGTAGGAGCCGCAGTTACTGCATATTTAATAACAAGTGACGACGATAAACAAGAATTCTTTAACGAAATTGGGTCTGCGATTAAAAAAGCAAAAAAATCAATCTCTCAAGTTGTCGATGACGGACTGGACGAATTGAACAAAACTGCGGATAAAGTCACCAAAGCAGCTCAAGATTCCATCTCAAAAATCAAAAAAGAACAAGCTTGACATGGGAAAAGGTTATGATTTGGGAACTCTTTTATCTGTGATGAAAACAGACTTGATTGAGTTAATCAACACCAAAATCGAATACTATAAGCTGGAGGTTTTTGAAAAGACTTCCGGCTTAGGTTCGTTTTTGGTTTTTGGTATTATTGTAATGAATCTCATTTTTTTCGCTTTCGTATTTGCCTTTTTAGCCTTGGGTTTTTTAATCGCAGATTGGTTAGGCAGTTTTGCCGGCGGTTTCGGCATCGTTGCATTGATTTATCTGATTGTCTTGCTTATTGTATTCGCGATGCGTAAATCGATTATTCGGAGTTTCCAGAATATGTTTTTAAAACAATTGGATTCGGATTTGGAAGATGAGATAAAATACGAAGAAAAACATACTCAACAAAGAAGAGTAAGTGAAGAACACGAAGAATATATGGAAAACTATAAAAAAAGCAAGAATAAATATACAGATTTTAATTATGAATAATTTAACCCCGATAGACATACTGAAAAGAAGAAAAACACGCTTACAAGTAAAAGCTGACGCCCTGACGGATATTTTGGAAGAGAATTTCATGTATTTACAAGACAATGCCGTTTCCCTGCTCGGCGAGAGTGCGGTAGATGTTTTCATTTCGAAGATGCCTCCTGTTGTTCGGAGTTTATTGGGAAAAGGGCATAAAATATCCATGAGCAATGCTTTTTCCGCCTATAGAATTTCGGACTTAGCTTCCGGTTTATTGGATATGGTTCCCCTCTTTTTGAGAGGAGGAAAAGGAATTATCGCCTCGTTATTAATTAAACAACTGAAAAAAGTTTTTCTCAAATAATACTTTCTTAAATTCTCCTTTAGAGACATTAAAAATGTATGTTTCGCCGCGCGTAGCGCAGGTTCCTTCTTCTTCTTTTCGCTAGCGGGTCGCCGAAAAGCCAAGCCTTGATTTTTCTTGCTTCTTCTTTGTATCAAGACAAAGAAGAAGAAGGAAACATGCGAGGAGAGTCGCAGCCAACATGCGAGGAGAGTCGCAGCCATCATGCGAGGAGAGTGGTAGCCACCCTGCGACTAGAGTGGCTGCTTCTTTTTTTGTCGAAGAAGAAGGAACCTGCGCGTAGTGCAGACATCTCCTTAGCCGTGTGCAAGGCGAAGCCGCAGCCCACGGATGCTTGTTGTTCTTCCCGGCCACACGGCGTAGCTGTGTAATCTTTAAAAAAAATCACATAAATCATTAAAATTATACGAATCCCGGTTCAGACAAACACCTGTTTTTCCATAAATCCCGAAAAAAAATCGAATTAGGCGTGAATGATAAAAAAACCGGGCGG
>JAIRRK010000218.1 GCA_031256015.1 Dysgonamonadaceae bacterium | reverse complement strand
AGATTAAGGGTGTGTGTGTGTGTGTGTGTGTGTGTGTGTGTGTGTGTGTGTGTGTGTGTGTGTGTTAACAAAATATCGGTAACGCGCAAATATTGCGTGTTAATTATGATAAAACAATTATGGAGAAAGTCTGTCATTTTCTAAATGTTAACATAATATGCCGACAAAGATACGTCTTTTTGCTTTTCCGTCAAAGAAAATATAAAAACTTTAATTAGTTGATGTGGCTGCCACTCTCCTCGCAGGGTGACTACCACTCTCCTCGCAGGGTGACTACCACTCTCCTCGCATGATGGCTACCACTCTCCTCGCAGGGTGACTACCACTCTCCTCGCAGGGTGGCTACCACTCCCCTCGCAGGATGACTGCAACTCTCCTTGCAGGATGACTGCAACTCTCCTTGCAGGATAACTGCAACTTTCCTTGCCTGTAAGCCCTATTTTCACTCTCTCTAGTAATGAAAGAGTCGCTCTTCCTAGTAATGAAAGAGTGTCTCTTAATTAGAATCAAGAGAGTGTCTGTCTTTTTAATTCTTTTCGCATCACGGCAAAGAAAATGAAGAAAGCCCGGCTTGGGGGTGATTGTGTTTTTTTCGTTAAAATGTTCGTACTCAATCGGTATTGCTAATTCTCGATGTTTGAATATTTTAACAGTTATATTATTGAGTTATCATTATCTTTGCCGAAAAGTATTTAATTATCCCGATATGAAAAAAACAATATTTATTCTCATTTGCGTTTTATCTTCCCATTTCATTGACGCACAGCGTTCTTCTCAATTTTCTTCTGTCGGTCGTCTTTTTGACGAAGGAAAATCCATGTTTGAAGACAAAAACTATGCAGGATGTATCGATAAAATCACGGAATACAAAAAACGAATCGATAACGGCAGTCTCATTCAAGAAGCCGATTATTTATTAGTTGCTTCGTCTTTCTATCAGGGAAAAGAAAGTGCCGATTATGAACTTCGCGAATACCTCGATACTTATCCTCATACCGCTTATCGCAATAATCTTTGTTTTATGTTGGGGTCGGTTTATTTTAAGAAAGAAAATTATCAGATGGCCGATTATTGGTTCAAACAAACCGATATAAGTTATCTTCCTCTACCGGAACAAGATGATTGTGCTTATCGAATGGGGATTGTTCATTTATATAACGATAACGACAAAGAAGCGTTCAGTTTGTTTTCATTACTAAATCGATATAGCGAAAAGTACCGAACCGCTTCGGATTATTATTTGGCTTACTTGAAATACAAAGAAGGTGATTACGATGAAGCGGCAACTCAATTTAATCGCCTCAAAAACAATCCGGAATTTCAACCCGAAGTATCTTATTATATCACACAAATTTATTTTGTTCAGGAAAAATACAACAGAGCCATCAAAGAAGGATTAAATTTAATTCAACAATATCCGGATAATCATTACAATGCCGAAATGAAGCGCATCATCGGGAGTTCTTACTACTACGAAAACAATTATCCTTTGGCTGTTCAATACCTGACTTCCTTTATGGACAGCGATAATGAAAAATCGTCCAAAGATTATTACTTGTTGGGATTATCGCATTATCATTTGAAAAATTATCCGCAAGCCATTCATTATTTAGGCAGGAGCCGTCCGGATAATACTTCTTTCGGGCAAAGCACCTATTTGTATTTGGGTCAGGCTTATTTGAAAACAAACGATATAAATCGGGCGTTAACGGCATTTGAATCGGCTTCCGGCATGTCGGCCGACCAATCGGCGAAAGAAGCGGCAACTTACAATTATGCCATGCTTCTTCATCAAAATTCGGTGTCGGCTTTCGGAGAATCCGTTACCGTTTTGGAGAATTTTGTAAATACTTATCCTAATTCTATTTATGCCGATAAAGTAAACGATGCTTTGATAGATGTTTATCTCACCACCAAGAATTATAATACGGCCTTGGCTTCCATAGGAAAGATACGAAACCCGGGAAGAAAAATCAGGGAAGCCACGCAAAAGATTTACTATCATTTAGGTACGGTCGAATTTACCAACAACAATTACGATACCGCCATCCGGTATTTCACCAACGCCATCGATGCCGGGAACTATGCAACCGATGAAAAAGAAAAAGCGATTTACTGGCGGGGAGAATCCTTTTACAGAAAAGAAAACTATAACGAAGCGGCAAAAAATTACCGTTTATTTATTAATACAGGCAACAGAAGCGACCATCTTATCGCTCGAGCCGATTATAACTTGGGATATTGTGCCTTTAAACAAGCCGACTATTCTTCGGCCGAAAATTACTTTAAGAAGTTTATCAATCAAGAGAAAAACGATAAAAATCTGATTGCCGATGCGTACGCCCGTTTGGGAGATTGTTATTTCAACAACCGAAATTTTTCAGGAGCGGAAACAGCTTACAATCAGGCTGTATCGATTGTGCCTTCCATGAGTGATTACGCGCTCTTTCAGAAAGGTTATGTGATGGGATTGCAAAAAGATTACAAAGGCAAAATAAATCAAATGGATAAATTAATTCGGGAATATCCGAAATCGCCTTATATAACCGATGCTCTGTACGAAAAAGGACGTGCTTATGTATTGGCCAACGACCATGTATCGGCTATCAGCGTTTATCAGACTTTACTCGAAAAGTATCCGAACAGTGGTCCGGCACGCAAAGCCGGTTTACAAATCGGGTTATTGTATTACAACACAAACAATCCGGAAAAAGCAGCGGCTGCTTATAAGGATATTATTTCGAAATATCCCGGCAGTACGGAAGCAAAAGTTGCCGTTCAGGATTTGAAATCGGTTTATTTCGATATGAACGACGTGGGAGGTTATGCCAATTACGTAAATTCCTTAGGTGGAGCCGTTAAGTTTGAAGTCAGCGAGCAAGATTCGTTAACTTATTTGGCTGCCGAACGATTTTTCTTAAAAGGGAATATTCAGGAAGCTCAACAATCGTTGAATAATTATTTGCAATCGTTTCCGAATGGAGCTTTCAATACGAATGCTCATTATTATTTGGCCAATATTTATTACGATAAAAAAGAGTTTCAGTCGGCAAAATCCGAATATGCCAAAGTGTTGAACGTCGGCAATACTCAATTTACGGAAGAAGCTGTTGGACGAACAGCCGAACTGCAATATGAAGATAAAGAATACGAACCGGCATTTCAATCGTATGAGCGATTATATACCATCGCTCAAAGTAAAACGAATCGGAATGCGGGAGCCTTAGGGATGATTCGTTCAGCGAATCATCTCAATAAACACAGTGCCATCGTTCAAGCAGCAAACGCTTTATTGAAAGAAGAATCGCCGAATCCCGAAATCGAATCGGAAGCCTTGTATTACAGAGCTAAAGCGTATCGTGCTTTGGAAGAAAAAACCTTGGCTAAAAATGATTGGACAAAGTTATCCGCCGATACTCGCACGGTTTACGGAGCTGAAGCAAAGTATTTACTTGCCGAATATTATTTCAACGAAAATAATTCAGGTGAAGCGAAGAAAATAATTCAGAATTATATCAAGCAGGGAACTCCTCATGCTTATTGGTTAGCGAAAAGCTTCATTCTTCTGTCGGATATTTTCGCGGCGGAAGGAGACAAGTTACAAGCGCGTCAGTATTTGGAAAGTTTACAGACTAACTATAAAAATACAAACGACGATATACACGAGATTATTCAAACACGTTTAGCTCAACTAAATTAAACTCCGAAGAAAAATAAAAAGTTCAATATATGAAAACAATACAATATTTCAATATCGTTTTCCTTTCCGTCATTTGCTTTGCCTCCGTTCATGCTCAATCCAATTTGGATAGAGAATTAACCTTGGAACGGGAATACAATCCGAGTCTTCGGGACGCCAACAAAATAAACAGTTTGCCTCAAATCAAGGAACCCGAAGCCCCGAGGACAAAAGTCGAATTTTCGGATTATACGTTGGATTACAACATGGCTCCTTACATTACAAGTCTGAAAGCCAAATCGTATTTTTCCGATTATGCGGCGCACAACAAAAAGGGTTATTTGAATCTCGGAGTAAGTTCATTGATTGATTTGGACGGAGATTTAGGTTATCAAGTTCTCAATACGAGAAAAAATCGTTTGAGTTTGTATTATTCTCATCGTTCGAGCAACAGCAAAGTCACTTATCTTCAGAAAGACGAAAAACAGAAAATGAAATTGAATGATCATACTTTCGGTATCGATTTCAATCATTTTTTCGACAAAGCCAAACTTGCCGCAGACTTGGAATATACGAATGCCGGATTCAATTATTACGGATTGTCGTCACATGTCGATAAAAATAAAACGCAATCCGATAATTTGTTTCGTGCTCATTTAGGCATTTATTCTATCAACAGCACCAATCTTTCTTATAAGTTGAATCTGCATTATACCTTTTTCAAACAAAAACATGCGGTTATAACCGATTTAACAGGAGACGGAAGAAAAGAAAACCGACTTTTTGCCGATTTCGATTTCAATGCACCCTTCAATTCAACCGTGAAATTCGGTCTCGGCGGATACATCAAACACTCGATGTATGATATATCTCCCGATATTTTCACGACGAATACGGAAGATAAAATTCAAGGAAATAAAGATTATACCGCGTTATCGGGAAATCCGTATTTTCTATTCGAAGGAAGCAATTGGAATACTCGTTTGGGCGTTTCAATCAATACTTGGTTTGGCGGAATCAAAAAATTCATGCTTGCTCCGGATATAAAATTCAATTGGTACCCTGTCGAATCGGTTCTTTTCTACATTCGGGCAACCGGCGGATTTGAAGATAACAGTAATTACAATATGTTTTACAGGAACAGATACATCGATCCGAATTATCGAATTTACGACAGCAGGATTCCGGTCGATGGAACGGTCGGTGTTAATTTCGTCGTATTTCCGAATTTCAACATGGAATTTTTCGGAGGATTCAAGATGGCCAAAGATGAACATTTCTTTATCGATAACAGTTATTACGGCTCTACTATCGTGCCTTTGTATGCCGAATCACAAACGTTTAAGTTCGGAGGAGCTCTCAATTATGCTTACCGGGATATTTTCAATATCGGAACGAAACTGACGTTCTATAAGTGGGATACAAAAGAAATTTCCGGCCTTTATAAAGATACGACTTACGACAATAACGATTATTTGAAAGCATGGAACAAACCGAACTTTGAAGGAGATGTTTTCGCAGGATTCAAAATTCCTTCCGCTCCTTTACGTTTCGATGCAAATTATCATATCGAAACCGGCCGAAAAGCTTTAACCGAAAACGGAATGAATATCGTTTCTCAAAAAATGAAAAACATTCATTCGTTAAATCTCAAAGCCAACTATTCCGTAAACGATTCATTTTCGGTATTTGCTCAGGCAAATAATCTTTTGAATCAAAAATACGACTTATGGTATGGATATCCCGTTCAGAAAATCAACATTATCGGTGGAATAAGCATTAAGTTTTAAAGTTTTTATTATCTTTGCCGCTCAAAATTAAAAAGCTATGCAAAAGAATCTCGTTATTGTTGAATCACCGGCAAAAGCTAAAACCATTGAAAAGTTTCTGGGAACAGACTACCGGGTACTATCGAGTTACGGTCATATTCGCGACTTGAAAGAAAAAGGATTGGGAGTGGATGTGAAAAATCATTTCCAACCGGAGTATGTTATTTCGACGGATAAAAAAGAATTGGTGAAGCAATTGAAAAAGGCTTCGAACGACTCCGAAATTATTTGGTTGGCTTCGGATGAAGACCGCGAAGGAGAAGCCATCGCCTGGCATTTGTATGAGGTTTTGAAATTAAACGAAAAGGATTGTAAACGAATTGTTTTTCACGAAATCACGAAACCGGCTATCCAAAAAGCGATAGAAAATCCACGGCAAATAGACTTTAATCTGGTCGATGCACAACAGGCTCGCCGTGTATTGGACCGAATCGTCGGATTCGAACTTTCGCCTATTTTGTGGAAAAAGATTATGCCGGCTCTGTCCGCCGGACGTGTACAATCGGTGGCCGTTCGCTTAATCGTGGAAAGAGAAAGAGAAATCAATCAATTCAATGCGGAAGTTTATTTTAAGGTACACGCCCAATTTCTTCTGCCCGACGGAAAGTCCGTGATAAAAGGAGAATTAAATAAACGGTTTCAATCGGAACAAGAAGTGAAAACGTTTTTGGAAAGTCTGAAACAAGCCCGCTTTACGATTGAAGACATCAATACCCGTCCCGGTAAAAAATCGCCGGCACCTCCTTTTACCACATCGACCCTGCAACAGGAAGCATCACGCAAAATCGGTTTTTCCGTTTCTCAAACCATGGCCGTTGCCCAAAAATTGTATGAGGCGGGATTTATTACTTACATGCGTACCGATTCTCTGAATCTTTCGAGTTTGGCACTGAATACCACAAAGAAAGAAATAGAAGAAGAATTTGGAAGTAAGTACGTAAAAACACGCCAATTCCAAACGAAAACGAAAGGTGCTCAAGAAGCACATGAAGCAATCCGTCCAACCTTTGTCAATCAACAGGAAATAAACGGAAGTGCTCAAGAAAAACGATTGTATAAGCTAATCCGCGAAAGAACAATCGCTTCCCAAATGGCCGACGCCGAATTGGAAAAGACAACCGTTACGATTGGTATAAGTAATCGTTCCGCCGAAAAATTCCTGCTTCAAGGCGAAGTAATTAAATTCGACGGATTTCTGCGTGTCTATCTGGAAGACTCCGATGAGGAAACTGCCGACGAAAATACGGAAGGTTTACTGCCTCCCATGCACGTGACGGATGAACTGAATTTGACGGAAGCAACCGCAACGGAACGATTAACGCAACGTCCGGCCCGATATACCGAAGCAAGCTTGGTCCGCAAATTGGAAGAGCAGGGAATCGGACGGCCTTCGACTTACGCGCCTACCATTTCCACCATCCAACAACGCGGGTACGTGGTGAAAGGAAATAAAGAAGGTTCGAAAAAAGATTTCATGACTCTTACGCTGCAAAATAATACAATAAATAAAACAGTGAAATCGGAAACAGTCGGAGCAGATAAAAATAAATTGATGCCGACCGACTCCGGAATGGTCGTCAATGACTTTCTGATTGAACATTTTCCGTCCGTAATGGACTATAATTTTACGGCCGACCTGGAAAAAGAATTCGATAAGATAGCGGAAGGAAGCAGAAAATGGACGGATACCTTACAGAAATTTTATGACATGTTTCATCCGATAGTGGAGATGGTTTCGGCTTCTAAAACCGAACGTAAAATCGGAGAAAGAATATTAGGTACCGACCCGAAAACAGGAAAACCGGTCTCGGCCAAGATAGGACGATTCGGTGCTTTTGTGCAAATCGGTTCGGCCGACGACGATGCGAAACCTCAGTTTGCGGCTCTCGTGGGCGGACAGTCCATCGAAACAATCACCTTGGAGGAAGCCATTCATTTGTTCAGTCTTCCCCGCACCGTAGGTGAGCTGGACGGAAAGCCCGTGATAGCGGCAATCGGTCGGTTCGGCCCTTATCTGAAATACGAAAATGCGTTCGCCCCCATACCTAAAACTTTCGACCCTTACCACATAACCATTGAAGAAGCGGAACAGATTATCCGGGAGAAAAAAGAAAAAGATGCTAACAGGTTAATCAAAGCTTTCGCGGAAGACGAAAAGCTTCAACTGTTGAATGGTCGATTCGGCCCTTATATCTCATACGATAAAACAAATTATAAGATTCCGAAAGGAACCGAACCGAAAGATTTGTCTTACGACGATGTGATGAAAATCATTCAGGAAACACCGTATAAGGCGGCTAAAGGGAAAAAGAAAGCAACTAAAACAACAGCAAAGAAAAAAACGAATTCAAAGAAATAACCGATGAATAAAACACAATACCCGAATAAACGAAACGAAAAAAGAGTTCGGAACACTGCCGGAATCGTTTTCGCGTTCCTGATGTTCGCCGGATACATGCACCCGGTAAGCGCGACAGGACAAACAAGTAATAAACAAAAATCCTCGTTGATTATTGTGCCGGCATCTGTCGCCATTCATCATTGGGACAGCTACGACTTCAACGATACAACGCTGATACACCGTCCGGAAGTGAGTGGACAACGCTTCGTCGATTTTATCTTTCGGTTGCAACCCCTGTCGGAAGACAAGGTGACGGAGGCGGTGAATATCATGCTCGCGCGTGCCGAAAAAGAACCTACGGGACGTGTATACGAGTATTTCCTCGAACTGGCCGAAAAATACCTCTATAATCCCGACTCTCCGATACGCAACGACGAACTGTATATTCCGTTCGTGGAATATGTGCTGAAAGACAGCCGAACCGACAGCCTTCACCGCATACGGCCGAGGCACTTGTTGGGACTGCTGAAAAAAAACCGAATAGGCGCACCGGCCGAAGACTTCGAATATACTCTCGCGAACGGTAACCAATCGCGACTTTATGCTCTGGAAAGCAGATACACGCTGTTGTTTTTCAATAATCCCGGATGCAATGCCTGTCGCGAAATAAAGACTTTCTTAGCCTCGTCGCCCGTCATCACACGTCTGACGAAGAACGGAACGCTGATAATACTGGCCGTATATCCCGACAAAGATTTAACCGAATGGAAGAAGTACGCCGGGGAAATGCCCGCACAATGGATTAATTCCTACGACCACAAATCCGTGATTAAAGACGAGGATTTATACGACCTTAAAGCCATCCCCTCCCTCTACCTGTTGGACAGAACGAAACGTGTCCTGCTCAAAGACGCCGACGTCAGAGACGTGGAGAAAGCACTGGCCGCAAATTGAATCTCAACTAAGGTTGACACCCCTCAATTAGAATCGCAGCCGGCCTGCAATTAGAATCGCAGCCGGCCTGCAATTAGAATCGCAGTCATTGCTTAATGCATTAATTTGTATAATAACTCGATTAATAACTTTCCGGCCGGGGTAGAACTGTTTCCGAATCCCTTTCCTTTTGCATCGTATTCTCG
>JAIRRK010000186.1 GCA_031256015.1 Dysgonamonadaceae bacterium | reverse complement strand
TTTTATCCAAATTCAGAACTTCCAACAAAGCATCTTCTTGAGCACTTACCCGAGCAACAGCTTTCAATCCTTCCGATGCGCAATACATGTAAACGTTTTGCGTACAGTGACCGGCATCCAAAGCGGCTAAATACAAACGTCGAGGTTCAGGAACTTTACGGTCGCCGTCGTAACGACTGTAATCAGCGATAAAAACCAAATTAAGCGGAGCGGTTTCAACAAACGGCTGCAAACCGGAAATGTTCCGATAATCCCCTTCCACAACAGGATTCAAGGTGTGAGTTGCCGGATCGTACAGATAAATTCCATTTGCTAAAACGGCATAAACATTCAAGGGATAAAGAGCCATAGCCGACGGAACGGTTCGTTTGTTGTCGTCTCTATTCACTCCGTTTGCCATCCAAAGAACTTCGGATAAATGCTCCAACGACAAGTTTCTGTCGGCGAAATCCCTATCGGTTTTTCTTCTCTTTGCTACTGCCAATAAGGCATCTCCCGATTCATAATCGGGCACTTGCAATTCAATTTTCTCAAAAGACGCAATTTCCATCGGTGTTGTTGTCCTCGGAACATACGTTTTTTTTACTGTATCTTGTTCTGTTTTCGATTGACAAGATGTTGATAAACACATACTAAACAAAATTGATAAAATCATTAACTTCTTCATGTTCACTTCATTTTAAAATTTAAGTTTATTTAAGTTTGTTAAAAAATATAGCGAATAACAACCGTTATTCTATGATCTTTGATTTCATGTGTGGAATTATATTGTCCTTTGTTCCAATCGAACGAGTCTTTGTTTCCGTAATTTGCTGATATAAACTCGTATTCCAATCCGGACGAAAGATGAGGTATATTATATGAAAAAGCCGCCCCGATGCGATACATATTATCGACATCCAGTCCTTCTCCGTATAACTCCGAATTTTCAAGTAAATTATCATCCGTTCCCAAGTTTTTTGTATAGCCTAACATTAAGTTTGCCTTATATTTATTGCCGTACGAAACATTCATCCACGAGGCACTGTAATTAAAGTTGGTATATTTTCTCTCTCCCGTTACTGAATCGGAGGCTTTAATACCGTATCCTCCCAACATGTTTAAACCGGAATTATTCTGTCCGTACATCGATTTCAATCCCCATTTAAACAAACCTTCCGTGTACTGAAAATAGGCTGTATATGACAATGAGCGCACTCTTTCATCTACTTTATATCGTTTATTTTCAACAAAAGATTGTCTACGCGGCTTCAAAGGTAAAAAAATAATTCCAATTCCGGTACAAATTGACGTTTTTTTATATTCTATTATTCCGTTCAGCTCCGGCAAAACAGCATTCTTTTGATAAATATTTGATTTTCCTTCCGGCCCGGTCGATTTATTCTGCAACTGATAAACGGCGGCTGCTTTCAAAGTAAATGAGTTGATTCGATAATCGTATCTGATTTGAGGACTCCGATTAAACGGTTGAAAAGGTGCTCCCGTAGCCAATGTTAATTGGTCGGGTTGTATGGTCTGGAATAAAGGATGCCAATTCTGACCTATCCATAACGAAGCTTTTGACCAATCCATTTTCAGGTAAGCCAACCGAAGTCTCAGCATGGCGGCTGTTCCTCCGGCGGCGGCAAAGTCGGCTTCTATTTTACCGGACACTTCCGAGTTTCCGTATTTTATTCCGGAAACATCCAATGCTACCCGTGTAGCTATGGTATAAAATCCGGAAGACATCTGAGCATTTAAATCTTTTCCCGCTTCATCGTATAGACGGTCTTTCGGGTATAAATAAAACAAATCTTCTAACGCCGTAACGCTTTCTCTGGTATTGTATACAAGGTCGCCTCGTATAAATCCCGAAAACTTAAAATTGACTTCATCCATTCTGTTTTGGGCAGATAACGACATCAAAGAGAACAAAAGTAAACCTGAAAATAGAAATTTCATCATAACTGTTAAATGATTTTAGACTTGCAAAAATAGCTGATTCTTTTCATTTTTTAAGGATAATTCCCGACATTTGCATCAAATTCAATTTCCAATATAATTCTATGTCAGGAACAATTATTAATGCAGGAGCCATTATCGTCGGAGGTTCGTTGGGTTTATTATTAAAGAAGGGATTGCCGGAGAAATACAACATGATTTATTTTCAGGCTGTCGGATTATTTACTTTCATTTTAGGAGTGGGCATGGCCTTGAAAATGGCATTTCCTTTACTCGTCGTTTTCAGTTTAATTACCGGAGGCATAACCGGCGAATTTTTCAAATTGGAAACCCGCATGAATCAAGCGGGCAATTATGTGAAAAGGAAATTAAAATTCGGTAACGACCGTTTTACCGAAGGAATGGTTACTTCTTTCCTTTTATTTTGCATGGGCTCGATGTCGATTTTAGGCGCGGTAGAAGAAGGTTTAACCGGAAATATTTCCGAATTGCTGAAAGCTAAATCATTGATGGACGGCTTTTCGTCTTTACTCTTGGCTTCGGCCTTGGGAGTCGGCGTTTTATTCTCGGTTATTCCCTTGTTGCTTTATCAAGGAGGATTAACGCTTTTGGCTCAATACTTGGGAAAGGATATTCCCGAACATTATATTAATGAGATAACGGTTATCGGAGGAATTATACTTATCGGTTTGGCTTTCGATATTTTGGGAATCAAAAAATTCCGCATCTTAAATATGCTTCCGGCTTTAATTTATATTTGTTTATTTATTTGGATCGGTGAAATGATATAAAAACATTACCGAAATTACTGCAACCCGAAACCGGAAACCTTTTTCATCCAATCATGCACTGAAATTAATTAGCGCGTAAAAATAGCGTGAAATCGTTTTTTTTATCTAAGTTTGCATACGGATAAATTCAGATAGTTATGAAAATCATTTGTGTTGGTATGAATTATACCGCTCACAATAAAGAGTTACAAAATACGTTAAATACAACAGAGCCGGTTATCTTTATGAAGTCCGATGCAGCACTGTTGAAAGACGGAAAACCTTTTTATATTCCGGACTTTTCTTCCGAAATGCAGTATGAAGCCGAAATAGTCGTAAAAATCAACCGATTAGGAAAAAGTATCGCTCGGCGATTCGCTCACAGATATTACGACGAAATAACGATTGGAATCGATATGACTGCTCGGGATTTACAACGGAAATTCAGGAAAAACGGCTTGCCTTGGGAGTTGTGTAAATCTTTCGATTATTCTGCTGTTGTGGGAGATTTCGTGAGCTTGAAAAACTTCAATAAAGAGATACATCAACTTGATTTTCACTTGGATATTGATGGAAAAGTCGTTCAATCCGGCCATACAAATCAAATGATATTTCACGTTGATGAAATAATAGAATATGTGAGTAAATTCATGACACTGAAAATCGGAGACCTTATCTTTACGGGAACTCCGGCCGGAGTCGGAAATGTGCAAATTAATAATCATTTACAGGGATTTATCGAAGAAAAAAAACTTTTGGATTTTTATATAAAATAATCATGAACAAGATAAGTACACGTTATCCGATTTTTTTGTTGATTTTATTCGGAGCAATCATCAACATTAACCTATCCGGTGCTCAAAATAAGGCTTCTCGCTATGCTGAAGAATCGGTCTTGGCCAAAGGGAAATGGGTGAAAATCAGAGTGAAACAAAACGGAATATATAAACTGACTTACAACGATATAAAAAACATGGGGTTTTCCGACCCGGCTAAAGTGAAAATCTACGGCTATGGCGGATGGTGTCTCGAACAACTCTTCACGCAACCTTACACCGATGATTTGCCTGAAATTGCGGTTTGGAAAAGCTCCAAAAACGGCGGATTCGGCTCAAATGATTTCCTGTTGTTTTACGGACGCGGGCCGATTAAATGGGAATACAAATCCATGTTCCAACAGGTAAACAATCCTTACGATACTTACGGATATTATTTTGTTACCGAATCGGAAGAAGGAGCCAAAGAAATGGAAATCCGGAAAAGCTATTCGGGAGCAAGCAGGGAAATAACCGTATTCGACGATTATGTTTTGCACGAACGAGATTCCATCGCGGTTATGAGTTCGGGACGCGATTTATTCGGAGAAAGTTTTGCCGTCAGAAAAACTCAGAACTTTTATTTTAATATTCCCGGAATAACCAACGACGAAGGAATCGCTTCGCTTTCTTTTATCGCAGCCCCGAATCAAACCGAAAAAGTAACGCTTTCGATAGACGGAACACCTGTCTTAAGTGGAGATATTACCAAAACAACCACCTACAAAAAAGCAAATATGGTGAGCAAATCACAAAACTGGACAGGGCAGAAAACGGAAAACGTGAATGTAAATATCGCTTATTCCGGAACATCCGGAATCTCTTATCTGAACTTTATCCTGTTGAATTTCAAACGGAAATTACAGTTTTATAATAACGCTTATACCTTTTTCAGACATACCGACAGTCGTGCTCGTTCATTAAAGTATGTAATCGATAATGCCGGACCGAATAACTATATCTGGAATATAACCGACCCTGTAAATGCAACTTGGATTGAAACGGAAACGCAGGGAAATAAAATCATTTTCGGAGCTTCGGCAGGAAACGGAACCATCGAAGAGTATGTGATGATTGATACAAGCAAATCATTCCCTACTCCCGAAGTGGTCGGAGGCATTCCCAATCAGAATTTACATGGCTTGGAACAGGTTGACATGGTCATTATTTCTCCCGTTGCATATACTCCCTACGCCGAGCAATTAGCCGATCAACACCGAAACAGTAAAAGAAATCCGCTGAAGGTTCATGTCGTTCAGCCGGAATTGATATACAATGAGTTTGCCTCGGGAGCTCGGGATGCAACCGCTTATCGTCGTTTCATGAAAATGTTTTACGACAGAGCAAACGGTAATGATGAAAAACCGAAGTATCTTTTGTTATACGGTGACGGCTTTTTCGATAATCGTCACATTTCCGCCGAAGGAAAAACACTTAATCCCGGTAATTATTTATTGACCTATCAGTTCGAAAATTCCATAGATGAAAATCAATCATACGGAACAGACGATTATTTTGGCTTTCTGGATGATAACGAAGGTATCAATTTGGGAAATGATAAACTGGATATCGGAATCGGACGCTTCCCGGTGAATACTGTGGAGCAAGCAAAAAACGCAGCAGCGAAGGTGATTGCCTATATGGAAAATAAAGATTACGGGAAATGGCAAAATTCGGTTATTTTTGCCGCAGACGATACCGGAAGCGACCCCTTTTGTATCCACGCATCGCAAGCCGACGCATTGTGCCGATACATGGAAACAAATTATCCCGAATATATTGTTGCGAAATCTTACATGGATGCCTTTCAACCGATTGTTTCAAACGGGAAGAAAACATATCCCGATGCTAAAAATAAATTATTGACCACCCTCAAAGACGGTTGCCTGTTGATGAATTATACCGGTCACGGAAGCCCTTCGACATTGTCGGCGGAAGATATGATGGATGTATCGGATATCAGAAACATGTCTTTTCCGCATCTGCCGCTATGGATTACGGCTACTTGCGATTTCGGATGGTTCGATGCCGGAGTAACTTCGGCCGGAGAGGAGGTCTTTCTGAATAAAACAAGCGGAGGAATCGCTTTATATACGACTACAAGAATCGTAAATTCGGGTGATAACAGCAAATTGAATAATCGTATAATCGAAAATCTTTTCCCCAACAACAAAAAGAAACTTACATTGGGCGAAGCATTAAAACAAAGTAAATTAGATGTCGGAAACGAAAATAATAAACTCAACTTTGTATTGTTCGGCGACCCGGCCATGTATTTGAACTATCCGGAAGAAAAGGTGGTTTTGGAAAGTGTAAAAATCAACGGAGAAGAGAAAAACATCCGGGAGAAGATGAATTTCAGAGCTTTGGACAATATTACGTTGGAAGGCTCGGTTGTCGATTCGACCGATAATATCATGGATGCGTTCAACGGAGAATTATCGGCTACCGTATTCGACGGAGAAAAAAGCGTGAGGTCCGTAACGGTTAATAACGGAAATCACTGGTATTTCAACGATTATCAAAATAAAATATTCATGGGTAATGCAAGCATAAAAGACGGACGTTTTTCCATTTCTTTCAAAATACCGTTGGATATTTCGTACAATCCCGAAAATACAGGGAAAATCAACCTCTATGCTTGGGATGAAAACAATGGAGTCAATGCGGTGGGAGCCTTCCTGAATTATACGCTATCGGGAAGTAATTCCGACGGAACTTCGGATAATCAAGGACCGGAAATTCAACGGATATACTTAAATTCGGAAAAGTTCGAAAACGGAGGAACGGTACACGAAACACCTTATTTCTTCGCTCAAGTACACGATGAAGACGGTATAAATACGGCAGGAAACGGATTGGGACACGAAATAATGATAGCGATTGATAACAATCCGTCCACAACATATAATCTCAATTCTTATTACAGAGTGATTGACTCCCATTCGGGAATCGTTGATTTCATCATCCCGGAATTGCCCGCCGGAGAACATCAACTGACATTCAAAGTTTGGGATATACTCAATAACTCCACCACCGATACCTTGGCGTTCAGAGTGGAACCGGGAGCCAAACCGTACATCTACGATATTGAAGCCCGGCCGAATCCGGCAACCACAGAAACAAGATTAACCCTTATTCACGATAGAACGGGAACGCCCATGGATGCGGAAATCCGGATATTCGACTTGGCGGGAAGAACTGTTTGGACTTATAAACAAAGCGGTTCGGAATTCTCCGAAATAGTCTGGCCCTTGACAGACGGAAGAGGACAAAAGGTGCAAGCCGGTATGTATTTATACCGGGCCGTTATCAGTACAGCCGGAGGAAAAGAAGCCACCAAAACGAAAAAAATCATTGTTAAGGGACAATAAATCCGAAACAAACAAGTTTATAATAAAGCAATAATTAAAAGATAAACACGAATGATAAAGAGCAAATTAATAGTATTTATACTGTTGTTAATCACAGTTCCACACGTTAAAGCAGCGGACGATATCAAAGACGATAACTTTAATCCGCTTCGCTACGGAGTTCCTTCTTTAGGTATTTCGCCGGATGCAAGAGGAAGTGCAATGGGGGATATAGGTGCTGCTACCGAACCCGACTTCGCTTCTCAGTATTGGAATCCGGCCAAATATGCTTTCGCCTACAGTAAAGCCGGTGTGAGCCTCACTTACACGCCATGGTTGCGTAAGTTGGTCAATGACATTGCCTTGGTCTATTTATCGGGATATTATAAATTGGGCGACAGCGACCGCTCTGCCATCGGAGCCTCTTTGCGTTATTTTTCTCTGGGACAGGTTACTTTAACCACCTCGGACGGTACGATGCTTCACAACGTAAACCCGTACGAAATGGCCGCGGATGTCAGTTATTCTTTGAAAGCAACGGAAACCTTCTCCATCGCGGGAGCCTTTCGCTTTATTTATTCCGATTTAGGTTCGGGCGTTGAAGAAGATATGACTGCCGGTACGGCCGTTGCCGCAGATATTGCAGGCTATTACAATAATTACGTTATGCTCGGCAACAACGAATGTATGCTGGGATTGGGTTTCAACATCTCCAACATAGGAAGCAAAGTCTCTTACGACGGCGGAAACACCCATTCGTTTCTTCCCGCCAACTTACGGTTGGGAGCCTCCCTGTTGTTCCCTTTGGACGATTACAACACCTTATCGCTCAATGCCGATGCAAACAAACTGTTGGTTCCCACACCTCCCGATACCTACGGCCGGGAAGACTCCGGCGATATTTGGGACGAATATACTTCCATATCTCCGATTAAAGGAATATTCAAATCGTTTTCCGACGCCCCGGGAGGATTCAAAGAAGAACTTCGGGAAATTAACTGGTCGTTGGGTGCGGAATACGCTTACGACAACCGCTTCTTCGTAAGAGGAGGTTACTTTCATGAAAATAAATACAAAGGAAACAGACAATACTTCTCGCTGGGAGCCGGATTCAAATTAACCGCTTTTCAATTGGATGTGGCTTACCTTATCTCCACCGTACCTTCCAATCCGTTAGACCAGACTCTTCGATTTTCCTTGAGTTTCGATATGGACGGCCTGAAGGGATTAATGCGGTAATACATGAAGAAAATACGCATAGGATTCGGGTACGATGTGCATCGGTTTGCGGAGAATCGCGAATTATGGTTAGGGGGTATCCGATTGGAACACGATAAGGGGTTAGACGGCCATTCGGATGCCGATGTACTTATCCATGCCGTTTGCGACGCCCTATTGGGTGCGGCCGATTTGAGAGATATCGGATTTCATTTCCCCGATACCGACGGCCGATATAAAAATGTCGACAGCAAGATTCTGTTGCGTCAAACGACGGAATTGCTTCGCGCCTCGAAATACGAAATCGGCAATTTGGATATTACCGTTTGTGCCGAAAACCCCAAATTAAATCCGTTCATTCCGGAAATGAAGACTTGTTTATCTGCCGCGATGCAAATCGACCCGACCGATGTTTCAATCAAAGCCACAACTTCCGAAAAGATGGGCTTTGTCGGACGAGAAGAAGGAATTGCCGTTTACGCCGTTGCCCTAATCCATCGGGTCGGATAATCCGAATACAATTCTAATTGCAATCCAATTACAATTCTAATTGCAATCCAATTACAATTCTAATTGTATTCCAAATACAATTCTAATTGTATTCTAAAAACAATTCTAATTGTATTCTAAAAACAATTCTAATTGTATTCTAAAAACAACCTACGTTGTATTCTAAAAACAACCTACGTTGTATCCTAAAAACAACCTACGTTGCATCCTAAATGCAACCTCCGTTGTAATCACATTGCAACCTCCGTTGTAATCACATTGCAACCTACGTTGTAATCACGTTGTAACCTCCATTGTAATGTAAATACAATTCTAATTTGTTGGATTCCCGATAGGCCACAGCTGCGCGGTGGGATGGGTGGGGGTG
>JAIRRK010000171.1 GCA_031256015.1 Dysgonamonadaceae bacterium | reverse complement strand
TTCTTAAATAAGGAAGTGTTTTCTTCTAAATTGATTCTTTCTAAATATAGACATGAAAAAGTTCGGTATATTATTTATTTTCTTTGCATATTTCAGCTTGAGCTATGCTCAACAGGTCTTAACGATTAAAGATTGTCGAAATTTGGCTCTTGAGAATAATAAGCAATTAAGTATCTCAAACGAAAACATAAAAAAAGCCGAATGGGATAAAAAGAATGCTTTTTCTCAATATTTTCCCAATATTGCTTTTACGGGAGGATATATTTACAATCATAAGAATATCGCTCTGTTGGGAGAAAACAAATACCTCCCTATCGGAACCGTTATGCCGGACGGAAGTTTCGGTTTTACTCCCGATCAAATTAATAATCAATGGACTTCGATTAATGGAAATCCGGTTCCTTTGGATATGACCGGAAATCCATTTGACCCTTCTTTAAATCCCGAAAAAATCCTTTGGAAAGAACATGCCATCATTCCGAAAAAACAATTCGAGTTGGATATTCAAAGCATTTTTGTGGGAAGCATTTCTTTAACCCAACCTATTTTCATGGGAGGTAAAATTGTTGCTTACAATAAAATTGCCGACTATGCGAAAGAATTGGCTAATAATATGAAAACAACCAATATTCAAGAAACTATTCTTCAGGTTGATCAAACTTATTGGCAAATTATATCTTTGATAAACAAGCAAAAATTATCCGATAATTATGTCGGTCTGCTGAAACAAATGAATGAAGACGTTGAAGCCCTAATCGAAGAGGGAGTCGCCACTCACGCCGACGGCTTGAGTATAAAAGTGAAATTAAATGAGGCCGAAATGACTAAATTGCAAGTCGACAATGGCGTACAGTTGTCCAAAATGCTTTTATGTCAGCTTTGCGGTTTACCGATAGATTCTTCAATCAAACTGTTTGACGAAACCATCGAGTCTGTACCCGTAAACCAATCAACCGCATCCGGAAACGCGGAAGATGCGTTGATAAACCGGCCGGAAATAAAAAGCCTGAGTATTGCCCGTAAAATATTCGAGAAAAAAGAAGATTTAATTCGTGCGGAAATGTTTCCTTCCGTTGCTTTAACCGGAAATTATCTCATTTCCAATCCTAATTTCTTTAATGGAATACAGTCTAAATTTGCGGGAACATGGAATGTGGGTGTAATGGTTAATATTCCCCTCTTCCATTTCGGAGAAAAAAACAGCCGATTGAAATCCGCCAAAGTCGAAACCCGAATCAAGCAATTGGAAATGGATGAAGCAAAAGAAAAAATCGAATTGCAAGTGAATCAATCCAAATTCAAAATTCAGGAAGCTCGTAAAAAACTAATTGCAGCCGATAAAAATAAAGAAAGTGCCGAAGAAAATTTAGCTTATGCCAATTTGGGATTTAAAGAAGGAGTTATTCCTTCTTCCAACGTAATGGAAGCGCAAACCGCTTGGTTTAAGGCTCATTCCGAATTGATTGATGCACAGATTTCTTTACGATTGGGGCAAGTAGAACTTGAAAAAGCATTGGGAATTTTAGATAATAAAATAGAAAACTAAAAGAATATAGAATCAATATGGATACAGAAAATAAACTGCTCAGGAGAAACAACATGTTGCTGGCATTTATCACTTTCGTGGTTGCCATTGCCTTAATCGCCGTTGTCGGATGGCTGATACTCAAACCTCAAGTCGATATTATTCAAGGACAGGTAGAAGCAAAAGAAGTGAGGGTATCCGGTAAAGTTCCCGGACGAATATCGGAATTGCGTGTATCCGAAGGGCAATCCGTGGAAAAAGGAGATACATTGGCCATATTGGACAGCCCGGAAGTATATGCCAAATTAGAACAAGCTCTGGCTGCCGAAGATGCCGCATTGGCTCAAAGTTCAAAGGCGAATAAGGGAGCCAGAAAAGAACAAATACAATCGGCCTTAGCCTTATGGGAAAAAGCAAAAGCCGGATTGGATATTGCCGAGAAATCGTTCAAAAGATTGGATAATTTATACAACAGAGGGGTTGTTTCCGCTCAAAAAAGAGACGAAGCAAAGGCTAATTACGATGTAATGAAAGCCTCGGAACTGGCTGCGTCTTCTCAGTATCAAATGGCTTTAAACGGCACGCAAAGCGAAGATAAATCGGCTGCAAATGCGTTGGTTAATCAGGCCAAAGGAGCTGTCAACGAAGTTGAATCCTACATTCACGAAACCTTCTTACTTTCTCCCATCAAGGGAACCATTTCGGAGATATTTCCTGAAACAGGAGAATTGGTCGGCACCGGAAGTCCCGTAATGAATGTGATGGATAAAGAAAACGCATGGGTTGTCTTCCATGTTCGGGAAAATCTTTTGAAAAATATGCAAACAGGAACCGAAATTACCGGATATGTTCCGGCTTTGGACGAAAATATTCAATTGACCGTATTTTACATGAAAGACATGGGAACTTATGCTTCCTGGAAGGCTACCAAAACGAATGGACAGTATGATTTGAAAACGTTTGAAGTAAAAGCCCGTCCGAAAAAACACATTGAAAATCTCTATCCCGGAATGTCCGTTGTTATTAAATAATTCAAGGAATACTGAATGAAGTATATACTGCAAACAGCGAGTAGAGAAATTGAACGATTATTCAAAGGAAAAATCTATTGGTTTTGTATTGTTATTGCTCCTTTGTTTTCCGTCTTTTTTTTCATCTCACTAATGCACGAAGGTTTACCGACCAACCTTCCTGTTGCGTTGGTTGATTTGGATAATACTTCATCTTCCCGCAACTTGGCACGACAATTAGACGCTTTCGAAGGATCCGAGATAATAGCACAATATCCTGATTTTGAAGAAGCTCGGCAGTCGATGCAAAGAGGTGAAATTTACGGTATTTTTCTCATTCCGAACAATTTTGAACAATATGCCGGTTCAAACAAACAACCTAAATTATCTTTTTACACCAATAACGCTTATTTGATTGCCGGCTCTTTATTGTTTCGAGATATGAAAACGGTTTCGACCTTATCGTCCGGAGCCGTTATTTTACAAAAAGGACGAGCGAAAGGATATACCGATGCACAAATCATGGCACAAGTTCAACCGATAACAATCGATGCCCGTCCCATCGGAAACCCTTGGCTGAATTACTCCGTTTATCTCAACAATATTATTCTTCCCGGAATATTAGCCTTATTAATCATGTGTGTTACCGTTTACAGTATAGGCATCGAAATCAAAGAAAAAACAACCGATACGTGGTTGCAAGCAGGAAATAATTCCATTATGCAGGCAATAACAGGGAAATTACTTCCTCAAACAATTCTCTTTTTTATTGTCGGATTAATCATATATTCAGTTCTGTATATTTTCATGCAATTCCCTATCCATAACGTTTTGCCTATGATAATGGCGTTATTTTTGCTTATTTTGGCTTCACAGGCTTTGGGAATTTTCATGATAGGTTGCCTGCCGATTCTCCGTCTGGGCCTCAGTTTTTCCTGCATTTGGGGAATGATTGCTTTTTCCATTTCCGGGTTTTCATTTCCGGCGAATGCCATGTATTCGTCTGTCCGGATTTTAAGTAACTTATTCCCATTACGACATTATTTCCTTATTTATATCGATCAGGCGTTAAACGGCCGGGAGTTGATTTACAGTTGGTCTCAATATATTTACTTGTTATCGTTTTTAATTTTGCCGTTTCTTGTGTTTCAACACTTAAAATGGTCGCTGAAATTTACCTCTTACAAACCCTGATATGCAACTGAGAAAAATCATAAAAAAAGGATTTGCCGACCTGTTTATTATTTGGAGCAGAGAAATAAAATATGTCTATAAAGACATAGGTGTCGTCATATTCTTTATAGTTGTTCCTTTGATCTACCCCATTATATACGGATTTATTTACAATCCGGAAACTATCCGGGAAGTTTCTTTGGTTGTCGTAGAGGAATCACATTCATCGATAGCGCGCGAATTTATACGCAAAATAAATGCAAGTCCGGATGTCAATGTATACGTTTACGCCGCCAATATGGATGAAGCAAAAAAAATAGTCGATAGAAAAGAAGCCTACGGCATACTGCAAATACCTTCGGAATTCAGTCGGAAATTACATCGAGGTGAGCAATCGGAAGTTATCCTGTACTTGGACATGTCGGGATTGTTATTTTATAAAGCCATTCTGTTGGCAACAACCGAAGCTTCTTTACAAATGGGAAAAGAAATTAACGTGAATGCGGAGGATATGCCAATCCAATATGAAGCGATTTCGATGTATAACACGCAGAATGGTTTTGCATCGTTTCTGGTTCCGGGCATATTGATGCTCGTTATCCAGCAAACATTATTGTTGGGTGTAGGTATGCTGGCGGCCACATCTCGTGAAAAAAATCGTGGCAAATTAATTCCTCCGGGTTCCACTCATGAAGGAGCCTCACGTATTGTATTCGGAAAAGCACTCGCTTACTTCACAATCTACATATTTGTCTGTATTTGGGCTTTGGCCGTCGTTCCCCGAATATTCAACCTGATACAAATAGCTCGTCCGGGAAATTTATTGTTATTTGCTCTGCCTTACTTATCTGCATGTATATTTCTTACGATGGCGATTTCCACATTTGTAAGAGGAAGAGAAACTCCGATGATGATTTTTGTATTTACCTCTCTCCCACTCTTATTCTTATCCGGAATATCATGGCCTGCCTCCGCCATTCCCGATTTTTGGAGATATTTCAGCTATTTGTTCCCTTCCACTTTCGGGATTCAGGGATTTGTGAAATTAAATTCAATGGGAGCAACACTTCACAATGTAGCATGGGAATATCGAATGCTCTGGTTGCAAGCGGGAATTTATTTTCTGGTTACTTCAGCAATTTATATGTACAATGTCCATCGCGACAAGGGAAGATAGACCGGCTGCCTTTATTCAAAAAACAATGTAACTTTGGCTTTTCGGGAAAAAATAAAACACGTCGTAATTTTGATTTTTCAAAAAAAAAGTATAATATTGTGCGTATTTAAAAGTTAGCCGCAATGTGCGGGCGATAGTTCAACTCGACAGTGAATTATAAAATTAAGAAAACAATGAATGAAGCAAGCCGCATACATCCTAATTTTGACAATTTTGCTGAGTTCTTGTGCAACAATTATAAATCAACCGTACAAGATGATATGTCATAAATTCTGTTTTTTAGTCTTTTCCAGTTAGAATATCGAAGATAATAGATAGAAAAGATAGGTTATGGCATATTACTTTTTTAATTATTCTAAATCTAAAATTAAGACAATGAAAATATATCAATTTATAGTATATTGTGTTTTTGTATCAATTATTTTTTCCGGTTGCAATTCTGATAGCAACCAAAAAGAATTTTCCGGCCTTTTCGTCGTGAATGTTAGTAATGCAAAAGAGACCGATCAAACTGTGGTAAGGCTATCTCAATTTGCTGAATCTATCTCCTATATCCGGTTGTCGGAAGAACCTCTCATCGGAGCCATCCGCTATTCTCCTGTAAGGTTATACAATGATACGTTTTATTTGGCACATGAAAATATTTATAAATATGATTCTACTGGCAAATTTATAAAAAAGATTTTTAAGGAGGGGCGAGGAGCTGGCGAGGCATTAAAATATAAATTCTCATTCGCTGCATTTTGCGACAAAGAGAGATATATAACATTTCATAGCTACTCTAATCATTCTTATATGACTTATTCTTTTGATGGCGAATTTTTAGGAAGTTTAGATGCAGATATCAATAAAACTCAAAAGAAACAAATAAAAACCTATTTCAATAATTATTTACTTTATGATGTAGATAATTATGTTGGAGTAGGAAACAGTAAGAATAAGAATAGAGTCGGTCCTAATTTATTTTATGCACAAGATATATATAGTGATACTATTTATTATTATTATCCGAACCCGGCGGCTGATGAAAATCCACCTTATTCAGGAGGTGCAGAGTCTATCGTAGGAGACATACAATTTATTAATAATGATAGTCTGCTTTGGTTTAAATATTCAGTTATTGATACATTGTATAGTACTTCGGATTTTCAAACAATAACACCAAGATATATATTTAAAACAAATAATTCCTTTATTAATATAAACCAACATATGCATATTAGATCAGGTGATTTTGGTGAAGAAGTTCTACAATTAAAAGAGATTACAGGAGTGTTACCATTTCCTAATGGAAGTTTATTGTATACTGTAAATAATAAGTTAGGTTTTTTTGATGGAAAAGGAAATACATCAGATTATTCGGAAAAACGGGTGGAAAACGATTTAGATGATTACCTGAAAACGATTGATTTGCAAACACCTCTCGATTTAAGAGCATTTAGCCTTTCTAAAAATCATTTGTATTTATTGATTGAGGCTTTTGAATTTTTCGAAGAAGGATGCAGTTCCCCTTTTTCCGATCTTAATGAGGAAAGTAATCCTGTTATCTTAAAAATAAAATTAAAAAAATAATAAGTATGAAATCGTTCAATCTAAGAAGAATTTTAAGGCACATATTGCCATCAGTGTTTTTCATTATTTGTATTGCGTTATATGTAGGCGAAGTAAGGGGGTTGACTATTAATTTAGTAGTAATAGGGCTTGCTCTATTACTTTTGGGCAATATATTTCTTCAGAATATAATCATAAATCGGATTTTGGGGATTATATTTCTATTGGTTTCATGTTATTTGTTGTTGGCAATATTTAGCGATTTTGCTAATGGAAAGGCTACTATAGGGTATTTGGTAGGATTATTTCTTGTATTATTCAGCATAGCGATGTCTATTCTGCTCATCTTGGGGCATGAAAAGAAAAAGCAATTTGCAGGAACAGAACAAAGCTAACCTATTTGAAAAAACATGGAAGAGACTTTTGCACAAGAACAAGTGCAATCGCTGGAATCGAAGTTTCTCACATTAACGAGCGACATTCGATGAAAATGCTTTGCAAAAATCTTTCGGGTTATATTTTTGTTTCCGCTCTGTTTTCCGATATTAATGGCATTATGACCGTAATTGCCGAAAATGCTCACAATCTCAACACATTGACTTATTCTCGAAAGTTTGAAAATGAAGCCGATGAACAAGGAACTTTGATTATGATTAAAAACAGAATAAATCCCGAAGGAGTCATTTCTTTGTTTGAAATTCTGCAAAATGAAGAAGAAAACAGCAAAATAAAAATTCCGAAATACATTAGCACACACCCATTTACAAGTAATAGAATTGAAAATATCAAGAAAATTATTGAAAAACAAAACTACCCTTCACGCGACAATTCCGACCTTGAACGGATATTCAAGCAGTTGAAATCGAAATAATTTTTCAATAAAATTGCTCTGAGCCGAAAAAAAGTTGTAATTGGCTCAAAAAAGCTGCATCTTTGCACCAATAAAAATAATTAAACGGCTCAAATTATGTATAATTGGCAATTTGAAAAATGGGCAAATTTTATTTATAACGAGGAAATTATAAGTACTGATGCGTTAAAATTTGCTGAACTTTCGGGAGAAATATTTGGTATTTTCAAGACATTTGGTTCTGCAAAACAACAAAACGAAATTCTTGATATAATGATTTCGGAAGCGATTAAAACCTCCGAAATTGAAGGCGAAATGTTGTCGAGAGAAGATGTTCGTTCATCTTTTCTCAAACAACTCGGATTAACAACCACCATAAAGAATATTAAAGACCGACGAGCTGAAAATGTTGCTTTACTGATGTTAGATGTTCGCAATAATTTTCAAACGAAACTTTCGGAAAAGTTGATAAAAGAGTGGCACGGAATGTTATTTTTAAATGCAAAATACATACGTGCAGGCGTGTATCGTTCGAGCGAGGAACCCATGCAAATCGTTTCGGGGCCAGTAGGCAAAGAAAAAGTGCATTTCGAAGCCCCGCCGGCAAAACAAGTGCCGCAAGAAATGAAAAATTTCGTGAAATGGTACAACAGTTTCAAAACCAACGGTAACATTCAGAAAATCATTCTTAAAACAGCAATTACGCACATTTATTTTGAGAGCATACACCCGTTTGAAGACGGAAACGGCAGAATAGGCCGAGCGTTAATTGAAAAATGTCTATCCGAGTCGCTTGGCAGACAAATAATTATGTCAATATCTCAGACCATCGGAAAAGACAAAAACAAATATTACGAAGAAATGAAACGAGCGCAAAGCACGCTCGAAATAGACAGATGGTTGCTTTATTTCTCGCAATTACTCATTGACGCTCAACAAAACGCATTGGATATTTTGGATTTTTCACTCCGCAAAACACAGTTTTTCGATAAATACAAATCCACACTCAACGAGCGACAAACAAAGGTAATCAACAAAATGCTTGAAGACGGCAAAGACGGTTTTGAAGGCGGAATGACAGCAAAAAAATACATTTCAATCGCAAAAACAACCAAGGCAACAGCTACACGCGACTTGACAGAACTTGTCAAACTCGGAATTTTTGAACAAAATCTTGCGGGACGAAGCACAAATTATACATTGGATTTGTAGTAGAAGAAAGTATCTGAATCAGGATATTGTCCTTTCAATAATTTCTCTACGCGGAATAAAAGCAGGATTTTTCAGGAAATGTAATCCATTATTTTGCGAGCGTTTCGCGTATTATTGTATATAAGGTTGAGTTGTTTTTCTCTTTTAATACATTCACTTTCAGAGAAATCTTCTTTCAGGCAGGCTTTGATAATTTCCAGTATTTCAGGGGGATTATTGGGGATTATCCGACAGAGTTCTTCCAATCCCGAACCTGCCAACATTTCTTTATTCGCCAAGCAATGCCGTCCGTTGCATAAAGCATTCAAAAGTTTCAGTTTGACGCCCGATATTTGATTTGTATAAAGAATATTAACGGCTGCTTCCCGGATTAACTGCAACAACTCTTTTTCCTCCAAATTTGCAAGAACAGAGACATTGTCGTATTTTTTCGCGCATTTCAAGAGAGACGACTCGGGATTTTTGCCGGCGAAAATCCAAGGGATGTGATTGTCCTTAGATGCAATCTGCCGGATAAGGAATGTGGCGGCACTCACGTTTTCGGAAGTACTCAAGTCGCCGTGATAAAGGACAAACGGTTTTACGGTTTGCGACAAAGTAGTTTTTTCGTTCGATTGAAAAAAAAGCGGAACATAGATTGTTTTTTCCTTTCCGTATCGCTCTTCAAAATAAGTCTTTTCAATGGACGAAAGCGCAAAAATGAACTGAGCGTGATGTAACTGTTTTTCGTATCTCTTCAAACGAAACGCTTCCAAAAGGAAGTACAATTTATTGAAAAACGAAGGGGTATTGGCCGCTAAACCCTTATAATATAGATG
>JAIRRK010000217.1 GCA_031256015.1 Dysgonamonadaceae bacterium | reverse complement strand
AGATTAAGGGTGTGTGTGTGTGTGTGTGTGTGTGTGTGTGTGTGTGTGTGTGTGTGTGTGTGTGTTAACAAAATATCGGTAACGCGCAAATATTGCGTGTTAATTATGATAAAACAATTGTAGAGAAAGTCTGTCATTTTCTAAATGTTAACATGATATGCCGACAAAGATACGTCTTTTTAGTTTTCCGGCAAAAGAAACATAAAAACTTTTAATTGTGTAATGCGACTGCAAATGGAACTGCGGGGCGATAATTTTTAATTCTTAAGTTATACACTTTTCATCACAAGGCGACTCTTTTTCCATCGAAACGGCGTATTTATACGATTGGAGGTACACACTAATCCACGGATTTTGCCGAACGGAATGAGCCAAATTGGAATTATGCCACAAACTCAAAAAGTCGCCTCCCGACTTTTTACATTCATCGGCTAATTTCTTTATTTTCTCCAAAGCCTGAACCGGAGTCAGTTTCATGTGATAAATAAATGTCGAATCCATCACTATGGTCGGATGAATCATTAATGATGATTTTTCTTCTTTTTGTATATCATAGAAAAAGTAAGGAACGGCCGTTCCTGAGCGAAATCCCGGAGCGTGAGCAAATGCAAGAGAATAATCTTCCTGTATGCCGGTCAGATTCAATTCCTGAAAAGTTTCCGGACTCCGCATCCGTAAAAAATGTTGACGTGAAACATTTACTTTACGTTCCAAAATTCTTTCCAAGTCCATCTTTTCTTTCATCAACATTTCCAAGTTACGAAAACTTTCGTAGGAAGGATGCAAACCGATAGTGACGGCTGAAAGCTTTTTAATGTAATCGTAAAATCGTTTGGGAGAGTAAACCGTCGATACGCCGTACTTTCCTTTATCTCCCAATAAAACAAACAGATAATACTCTTTCCGAAGTTTTGTTTGAACGTCGTTGATTACCGTCAAAGCTTTCAAATAAGGGTCTTCTTTCAGATGCAGTTGAACCAACGCCCGATTTTTTATTGCATCTAAATCTCCATTGAGCAAATCTTTCAATGCTCCTCCTATATTTTTTATCCATCCTTTATTTCTGAATAAAAAGGGATAATCAACATCATAAGTGCTTATGGTTCGGTATTTCCGCAATGTGAAATCAGCTGTTTTATATCCCGCCTTTTCTATTTCTTCTTTGAGAAAATAAGCCCAACGGTCAATGACCGGCACTTCCAATACCTCATTTTTATATAAAAGCGATTCGGAATGGTCGAAACGTCCATGTTTATCCAAACGTGTCGGGAAATATTCTTGATACAAAGTCAGTAAATAAAAGGCGGCGGAAAACAAATCAAAAGGAATATCTCCTTTTTTATTCGAGAAAAAGACAAACAATCCTTTCCATTCCGAAACAGCCAACTCTTCGCGAGGGGTGAGATTTTCTTCCGTCAATAAACCATTCGGAATGATTCGGATTCCCCTCTTCAAGTTCTCTTCGGAGTAATTAATCAGAATATCATCTTTATTACTCAATTCTTTTTTATCGGAAATGATGGTGAAATCCACTCCTAAAATATGATTGAAAAGATGTTCGGCAACATATTTCAGACGGCTCGTCTTTTCGAGCGGAAAATAAATTGTTATCATATATATAGTTTCTTTTCGTAAAGGTAATGGTTTTTGATACAGTTAAACAAATAAATCCGGAAAAAGCTTGCCGGTGACTTTGATTTGTTTGAGATGTGAATCCTTTGTACTTTTGCATCTCGAATTTTACATAAATACGGATATACAAATAATGAATCATTCAAAATTTCCTCCAATCGAAGACTTGCGGATAAGATGGAACAACGTTCAAAACTCCATGAGTGAGATAAATGCCGATGCCTGCCTGATTTCATCCAACACGAACATATATTATTTAACCGGTCGGGTTTTTGCCGGATACGTTTATCTTCCCGAAGAAGGCGAACCGATAGAGTTTGTTCAACGTCCGATTATTGCGGAAAACAAACGAACCGTTTTCATCCGAAAACCGGAAGATATTCCCGACATCTTGAGAGAAAAAGGATATAAAACACCTTCCTCTCTGTTATTGGAGGCCGACCAAATAACATACAATGAGTATATCCGCTTACGGAAAGTGTTTAATCCCGCAAAAATCGAAAATGCGACTGCTGTTTTGCGGACATCCCGAATGATAAAAACGGCTTGGGAAATCGAGCAAATGAAAATTTCAGCCAAACATCACGCCGAAGTTTACCGGTTGATTCCTTCCGTTTTTAGAAAAGGCATGAAAGATTCGGAACTGCAACACGAAATAGAACATTTGATGCGAATGAACGGGTCGTTGGGAATTTTCCGCACATTCGGAAACAACATGGATATTTTTATGGGAAGCTTGTTAGCCGGAAAGAACGCCGAAACTCCTTCTCCTTTCAATTTCGCATTGGGCGGCGGCGGCTTAAGCCCTTGTCTCCCCATCGGCGTGAATGGCGACCTCATTGAAGAAGGGCAAACGATAATGGTTGATATGGCCGGAAATTTCACGACTTACATCACCGACATGACCCGCGTTTATTCGTACGGAACCCTTCCCGATATTGCGTATAAAGCTCACGAAGTATCCATCAAAATGCACGAGCGTTTCATGAACGGTAAAGAAGGAGAGTCCTGTTCCGACATCTATCGTTGGTGTTTGGAAATGGCTCAAGAGTCGGGATTGGCTTCTTATTTCATGGGAACCGTTCAACAAGCAAAATTCACCGGACACGGCGTAGGTATCGAAATCAACGAACCTCCCGTTTTAACGGAACGGTCGAAAGATGTTTTACAGGAAAATATGACGATTGCTTTTGAACCCAAATTTGTTATTCCGCAAACAGGTGCCGTCGGAATAGAGAATACTTACTTGATTCGAAAAGATAGAATAGAAAATTTAACCCGCTTGGAAGAGAAAATTATAGAACTTAATTGATTTCTTCCGACAGGGATATTTACGGTCTCAGTTATATTACCTTATTCACGCTTTTTTTTGATTTTCGATCTGGCTTTTCCGGGCGTGATTGAAAAATGATGCCGGAAAAAGTTGTTGAGCGACGAAGGCGAGCTGAACCCGAACTTATCACCGATTTCCTTGAGGTTCATATTGCTTGAAGTAACGCAGTGCCATACTTCTTGCGCCTTTTGTTGCATCATCCAGTTGTAG
>JAIRRK010000162.1 GCA_031256015.1 Dysgonamonadaceae bacterium | reverse complement strand
TCGGAATAAGAGGAAAACTCTTGCAGTTTGCGCTCCAAGTCGTGCTTAATTTCAACTGAAATTTCATTTGCACGTTTTCCGATTATGCGAACCGTTTCATAAACATTTCCTGTTTCTTCGGCTAAACTCATCATATCACGAGTGATCGTATTGGTCGGTGCTTTTGTTTTTCTGTAATCCATAAATTTATCAATCTGTACAATAATTAGTTATTTAATTCTTTTTCTATATTTCCATATAGTTTTTTAATTTCTTTTGCATATTTTCCTTCCGGATATTCATTCAAGTAAGAATAGTATTCATCGACAACATCCCGATAGCGAATATCTTTTTTCTCTTCGATACTTTTCATTGCTATTTCGTATTTCGATCGGAAGATATAATACATAAATTCTTCTCTGTACTTGGTAAACGGATACAAGCGTACCGCGTTTTGAGCCGTAATGACACAAGAAAGATAATTTCCTCCCGGGAACGAATAGATCAGATAATCTCCCAAGTTATAGTACAATCGAACTGCCATTAATTCTTTTAACGACAATTTTTCCTGCAACTCAAACAAAATGCCCTGCGCTTCCGCTTTTTTCTCGCTTTGCGGATAAAGATCTATAAAATCCTGAAATTGTTGCATGGCTTTGTAAGTATCCGACTGGTCCAATCGGGGATCCGGAGATTCCAAGTATAGTCCGTAAGCAGAATAATATCTTGCCAATTCGGTATATTCTCCTCGATGATACATGTTGTAATACGTCTTGAAATATTCCGAGGCAGTAATATAATCTTTCGAAGAATAATACGATTGAGCCAACATATAAAGCGATTCTTCGGCATAAACCGACCCCCGCATTAAAGGAACTACTTCTTCCAAAAGTGTAATGGATCGTCCGTATTTTCCTTCATTGAAATACCTTTTTGCAGCGTCATATTTTACCATGACATCCGTACTTTTTAATATTTTATTGTATTCTCCGCAAGAAACGAACAACACAAACAACAAAGAAAAACAGATTAATTGAAACTTCATACAGGGTAATTTGTGCACAAAAGTAGTTAATCCATTTGAAATTAGAAAAAGATTTAATTTTTTTTATGGTTTAACACCAATGACATTACAAGCGAAACAATTCACTTGCGGCCAAAAGTTCAACTCTGTTTTCCGACAAGACATTCACGGTTGCTTCCACGTTATCGGGACGAAGAATGACAAGAGCTCTATCTCCCATCGAAAAGGCATACATATATTCAATGAATATGCCTGCTTCCGTAATGATTTTCATGATTTTGGACAATGCACCCGGTTGATTGGGACATTGTACGCACACAACATCCGTGGAATTAACCGCATATCGATGTTCTTTCAAAACTTCTTTCGCTTTTTCAGGCTCGGAAACAATCAAACGTAAAATACCGAAATCAGAATTTTCGGCAACCGTAAAGGCAATCATGTTGATTCCTGCATCGCCTAAAATTTTTGCAACTTCCGTAAATCGGCCTTTTTTGTTTTCCAAAAATATAGATAATTGCTTTATTAACATGTCGTTATTCTTTATGAATTAAACTTTCTTTTATCATTCACTCGCTTTGCTTTACCTTGACTTCGTTCAATGCTTCTTGGTTCAACTAATTTAATATCCGGAGTTAAACCGATCACACTTTGCAAACGATGTGCAATTCGTTTTTTTATTGCTATCATTTTAGATACTTCATCGGAATAGAAATTGTCTTTTACTTCTACCTGAATTTCAAATGTATCCAAATTATTTATTCTATCTACAACAATGAAGTAATGAGGTTCCAATTCTTCTATTTCACAAATCACCGACTCTACCTGAGATGGGAAAACATTCACTCCTCTGATAATCAACATATCGTCCGATCGGCCCAGAATCCGGCTCATTCTCACGGAAGTTCGTCCACATTCACATTTTTCGTAATGCAAACAAGTTAAATCACGCGTTCTGAATCTCAACAAGGGCATTCCTTCTTTTGTGATTGTTGAAAAAACCAATTCTCCGGATTCTCCGGGAGGTAAAGATTCTCCGGTTTTCGGGTCAATTATTTCCGGGAAAAAATGATCTTCGCATAAATGAGTTCCATTTTGACACTCACATTCATGTCCCACTCCCGGACCGATAACTTCTGTCAATCCGTAAATATCATACGCTTTAATTCCTAATTTAGATTCCAATTCCCGGCGCATTTCTTCGGTCCACGGCTCAGCTCCGAAAACTCCCACCTTCAACTTAAATTCTTCCCTTGAAATATTGGAATCTTTCATCGCATCCGCCAAATAAAGAGCATAAGAAGGCGTGCAAGCCAAACCGACCGCACCGAAATCACGCATCAACATGATTTGCTTTTCCGTGTTTCCGCTCGACATGGGAATCACCGTTCCTCCGATTGTTTCAACGGCACCGTGAGCTCCCAATCCTCCGGTAAACAATCCGTATCCGTAAGACACTTGAACCACATCCTGTTTTCCTAATCCAAAGGCAGAAAAACAACGAGCTCCTACTTCATTCCACAAATTTAAATCATTTCGGGTATATCCGACCACAATAGGTTTACCGGTTGTTCCGGATGAAGCGTGCAAACGAACAATTTCAGACATGGGAGTACTCAGCAATCCGAACGGATAATAATCACGCAAATCTTGTTTCGAAGTAAAAGGAAGTTTAACAATATCACTTATATCATTGATATCTGCCGGAGTTATTCCTTTTTCCTGCATTCGTTTACGATACGGTTCACAATTATGATAAACTCTTTCGACAGTTTGTTTCAAACGGATTCCTTGAAGTTTTCGCATATCATCTCGCGACATACACTCCACTGTTTCATTCCAAATCATTTGCTTATTTAATGTTTAATACGTATTCAAAAAAAATAGGTTACAAAATAACAACAAAATATTTACATTTTCACATAAATTAAAAGGGAAAAAGAAGATTTTATATGAATATCTGAAATTTTCAACTGATTATTGACTTATAAAGTCGATTTCTTGTCTGTATTTGTAAAAAAAAGTCACTTTTCGGTGACTTTTTTATTTCGTTCAACTTCCTGTTGATTGATTAAAAATTCATATCTGCATTATTGTTTATTCTTTGTAGATTTTAATCACATATCCTCCGCCCGGAGCCATAGAAACAGGCAATATACGATTTGCAGGAATATCGATAATTTCTTTTTTATAATCGCGTGCAGCTCTGTCGGCATTTATACCATCTTTATAAACTTCGCCTTTGAAATTTCCTTCGCCCAAAAATGATAAGTTGAGTTCCATTTCCCTTGCATTCCAATCGGTTAAGGCACCAACATACCAATCGTTTCCGCTTTGGCGAGCGATAGCTACGTACTTACCTACTTCTGCATCTAAAGAAATGGTATTATCCCATACCGTTGGAACGGCTGATATAAATTCCGTACATTCCGATTCTTTTATGTAATTTGAAGGACTATCGCAGAGCATATTCAAGGGTGATTCGAAAATAACGTATTCCGCAAGCTGACGGCAACGAGTTCCTTGACTCATCGCTTCGCTGCTAATCGGTCTGTAATTATTTTTAGCGGCATTACGCATGGCACCTTGTGTGTAATCCATAGGTCCGGCAATTTGACGAATGAACGGTATTAATACATCGTATTTTACTTGATCAAGCTCCCGACCGGCCCATTTCATTTGTTCCAGACCATTAACTCCTTCAAAATTAATTACATTCGGATAAGTTCGCTGTAATCCGGTTGGTTTATACGTACCGTGATAGTCTATTAACATTTCATATTTTGCAGCTATTTCTGCTGCTCTACGATGAAAATCAACCATTGGCTGATCGTCTCTATCCATGAAATCGATCTTAAATCCCTTGATTCCCATTTCATGATAATGCTTACAAATACCTTCTATGTCCTTATTGAAAGCATAATAACCTGCCCAAAGAATAAGTCCCACATTTTTACTGTCGGCATATCGGATAAGTTCCTTCAAATCAATTGCAGGAACAACTTGATACAAATCAGCTTGCAAATTCACCGCCCAACCTTCGTCCAGAATTACGTATTCGAGACCATATTCAGATGCAAAATCAATATAATATTTGTATGTTTCGTTATTGACTCCTGCACGGAAATCCACATCATAAAGATTCCAAGCGTTCCACCAATCCCAGGCTACTTTACCGGGCTTCACCCATGAAAAATCACCTTGAGCCGGAGTTGAAAGTTTATAAACCATATCGTTATCAGCCAATTCGGTATCTTTAGTCGATACTATGATTGTACGCCAAGGGAACCCGGTACCTTTATCGTATTTGGCAATATAAGATTCTCGCGATCTAACCATACCTTGCAACATGTTATGTCCGCCTTGCTCAACCACTTTCGGATAAGGAGCAAAAGTGCCGACTAAGGAATTATTTTTTTCTCCCGGATAAAGGAACATTCCCGGATAATCCATCAAATCAACTTCGGTGATACAAACTTTTTTGCCGGCCGCACCTTCAACAAGTATGGGAGTTATGCCCAAACGATCTTTATTCCATTCCGTTAAAGAGATATGATGATAAGGTTGTTCAAACGAATTTTGGAATTGTTTATCAAGTGGTTGTCCGGTATTTGCATAAGACACATATATTTTATTATCGGCCGGAAAATTAAATTCGGCTAATTCGCTCTCAACAATAAACGGCTTCTTCGTGGTAGAAATAAAACGATAAGCAATTCCGTCGTTGTAAGCTCTGAAAATAATATTATAATTACCCTTGAATTTGAGAGTTAATTCATTATAATTGTTTGTAACTTTATTTCTTTTGTAAATGAATGCAGGAATCGTTTCATTCACGCTTTTCGTAGAAGAACCGGACAGTTTTGCATTCTTTCCAAATGTTGACCCATCAGCTAAAGTCATGGATATAGACGATTTATCCAACATAATATCGCCATCATGGGATACTGTATAAGCCACAATATCTCCTACTGAAATCGTAGCCGTTAATTTACCGTCAGGTGCTCGCAAGGTAAACATTTTTTGAGCATCGGCCATAGTTGAAAAACAAAATAAAGCACAAAACAAATAAATAAAAAATGATTTTTTCTCCTTCATAATAAATTTAAAATTTGATAATAAATACTCCGTCTTATTAGAATTTGGAACCGTTATGATTTAGCAATAAATGACGTTTTCATGGTAAAAAACATCCCATTTTTCGATAAACGCTCCATCCTGTACAAGTTTGTGTCAAAAATCAAAAACCGGCTCTTCTATTCTCGCCATAATATGCTGTTAAGGCGAATTGACTTGATAAACGACCTTTGATTCAACCTTATTAACATTACATTTACTTTTTAATACTGTATCTGTGCTTTTTAAAGTGCCGGCATAAAAAAGAGCCGCTTTTTAGCGACTCTTTCGGCCTTGTTGCGGAGGCCGGACTCGAACCAACGACCTCCAGGTTATGAGCCTGGCGAGCTACCACTGCTCCACTCCGCGATTTCGAATACAAAGGTAATACTTTTTCCCTAAAAAACAAACTTAAGGTAAAAACTTTCTGTTTTTTTCTTTTGAATCCATACATTTTATATTATTTTTGCGCAATCGTACAATTAATGTGCAAAAGTTATGGCAACAACAATGGCAAAGACGAGAGATAGATTGATTGAAGTGGCTCGGCTTCTTTTTGCGAGAACGGGAGTCGATAATACCACGATGAATGATATTGCCTTGGCTTCGAAAAGGGGGCGACGTACCTTGTATACTTACTTCAAAAGCAAAACCGATATTTATCAAGCGGTTATTGAATCGGAATTGAATATTCTGCATAATTCGTTGGATTCCGTTGCCAAAAAAAATCTTCCGGCAGACCAGAAATTGTTGGAGTTCATTGCCGTTCGTTTGGAATCTGTCAAAGATGTTGTTTTTAGAAACGGAACATTAAAAGCCGACTTCTTCAGAGATATCTGGAGGGTGGAAAACGTACGAAAAGACTTCGATTTGAAGGAAATAGCTTTCATTCAAAGTATTTTGGAAGAAGGTGTTCAAAGTCATTTGTTTGATATTGAAAACACGCATTCCATGGCGGTTGTCTTGCATCATGCTTTTAAAGGATTGGAAGTTCCTTATATAAGAGGTGTTATGACCAACTCTTTTTCAAGAAAAAACAGAATGGATAGCATCAGTAAACTTCTGTTTCACGGAATAATCAGACTGGAAAATTTTGACAAATAAAAATCACTGATTATTAATTTATAAATTATATAAAAATGAAATTATTAGAAGGAAAAGTAGCTATTGTCACAGGAGCTGCAAGAGGAATAGGCAAATCGGTTGCCATCCGCTTTGCTCAAGAAGGTTGTAACATTGCGTTTACCGATTTGTCAATCGACGAAAATGCAAGAGCAACAATGAATGAAATTGAAAATTTAGGAGTAAAAGTAAAGGCTTATGCCTCGAATGCAGCCAACTACGAAGAAACTCACGAAGTTGTCGCCACAATAGCAAAAGATTTCGGAAAAGTAGATATTCTGGTTAATAATGCGGGAATTACTCGCGACGGATTAATGATGCGAATGAATGAACAACAATGGGATATGGTTATCAATATCAACTTGAAATCGGCGTTTAATTTTATTCATGCTCTTACTCCCATTATGATGAAACAAAAATCAGGAAGTATTATCAATATGAGTTCGGTTGTCGGAGTGCATGGAAATGCCGGACAAGCTAATTATTCGGCTTCTAAAGCCGGAATGATCGGATTGGCAAAATCAGTTGCTCAAGAATTAGGCTCTCGCGGAATTCGTGCCAATGCAATTGCGCCCGGATTTATTGCAACAGAAATGACTCATCAATTATCGGAAGAAGTTCGTGCCGAATGGGCAAAACAAATTCCGCTCCGTCGGGCAGGAACGCCGGAAGATGTTGCCAATGCCGCTCTGTTTCTTGCATCCGATCTTTCTTCTTATATCACCGGACAAGTTATTCAAATCGATGGGGGAATGAATACTTAATTCCCATGAAGATTATATACGAAGACAATCATATTATAGCTGTTAACAAAACTGTTTCCGAAATTGTACAAGGCGACAAAACGGGCGATACTCCCCTATCGGAAACAGTTAAACAATGGCTGAAAGAAAAATACAATAAACCCGGAAATGTTTTTCTCGGTGTAGCGCATAGATTGGACCGACCTGTTTCAGGTTTGGTCCTTTTTGCGAAAACAAGTAAAGCACTGGCTCGTCTCAATAACATGTTTCGAGATCAGCAAATAAAAAAAATCTACTGGGCTATTGTTAAAAATCGTCCTCCCAAAGAGGAAGATGAGTTAGTTCATTTCCTCGTTCGTAACGAAGAACGAAATAAGTCGTACGCTTACGATAATGAAAAAGCAAACTCGAAAAAAGCCATCCTTCATTATAAATTAGTTGCTCATTCCGATAATTATTTCCTTCTGGAAATCGAGTTAAAAACCGGTCGTCATCATCAAATACGATGCCAATTGGCTAAAATAGGATGCCCAATCAAAGGAGACTTAAAATACGGTTTCGACCGTTCCAATAAAAATGGCGGAATTTGTTTACATTCCCGAAAAGTACAATTCGTCCATCCGGTTTCCGCAGAAGAAATTTTAATTACGGCCGAAGTTCCGGATGAGCCGCTGTGGAAAGTATTTGAGAAATTTCAAGAAACTTCAAACTAATCCGGTTATTTGCCCTATTCAAAAGAAAAAACGAAACAACTTTCAATCTTTTTATTTGTTTTCTTAACTTTGCCGGGTAAACTGAAATATACGACATGGAAGAAATTGTTTTTTCTAAATATACGATCGACTTTACTCGAGCAGCTTTGGAATTTTGCGTGTTTGTCGAAAAAGTAAAGGAATCCGATAAAAAAACTTTTGTGGATAATATGACAAAAGTTCTGCCGTTATTGTATTTAAAAGTCTCCATTATTCCCGACATTCCGCAATATTACGAATCTATTCTCGAATCGAAAGTAAGCGAGTCGTTTTACACTCAAGTGGAAAACAACTTAAGCGAGTTAATGGGTAATGATAATTTATTTTTGGAAACATTTCATCCGGATATTAAATTAAGCGAGTTTCCGGTTGCTGCAAAGATTTCCGAAAATCTGGCCGATATTTATCAAGATTTGGGCAATTATATCGCTATTTTCAAAAACGGACAAAAGGAAACAATGAACGATGCGCTGACTGTATGTATCGAAAATTTTAAAAAATACTGGGGACAACGTTTAGTGAATACATTGAGAGCATTACATGACATCAAATATAAATCGGAAATCGAAGAATAATTTACAGTACACTTGAGCAAAACAATTACCAAAGAAGAAATATCCCGATTACCTATCGAAGAATTTTCGGGAGAAATACATATCATTGAATCACTTGGCGAAGCAATTTCTGCCATTGAGTATTTATCCCGATTCAAAGAATTGGGATTTGATACGGAAACTCGCCCTACTTTCAAGAAAGGAAATATGCACGAAGTAGCTTTGATTCAACTGGCAACGGACAACTCCTGTTTTTTGTTCCGGTTAAATAAAATCGGATTCCCGGAGCCTTTGGTACAACTATTATCGAATCACGATACCATGAAAATCGGACTGTCTCTTCGGGATGATTTTCATTCCATGAAAAGACGAATAAAATTTATCCCTCAAGGATTTATCGAACTTCAAAAAATGATTGCCGATTACGATATCGCCGATACCGGTTTACAAAAAATATACGCACTTCTCTTTAGCAAAAGAATATCTAAAAAACAACGATTAACTAATTGGGAGGCCGACACACTCAGCGAAGCTCAAAAAAAATACGCCGCTTTGGATGCCTGGGCCTGTCTGAAAATTTACCGCACATTATGTCATATAAAAGAATATATTTAAAACCTCATAAAGAAGAATCCTTAAAACGCTTTCATCCTTGGATATTTTCCGGAGCAATCCAATCGGCTGAAAATCATCCAGAAGAAGGCGAAATTGTAGAAGTTTACAATTCGGATAACCAATTTTTGGCCGTAGGTCATTGTCAAATCGGTTCGATTGCGATTCGGGTTCTCAGTTTTGAAAAAGAAATCATTGATTGTTCTTTTTGGAAAAAACGAATCGAGAAAGCTCATCAACTTCGTTCACTATTAGGATTAAATCAAAATCCCCGGAACAATACCTACCGACTGATTCATGGAGAAGGAGATTTACTTCCCGGATTAATTGTTGATATTTACGCTAATACGGCTGTCGTGCAGGCTCATTCTCCCGGAATGCACATTGCCCGAAACGAGATTGCCGCCGCATTGAAAGAAGTTCTTCAAAGTGAAATCGATAATATCTACTACAAATCGGAATATACCCTTCCTTTCAAAGCCGATTTGGACGTGGAAAATGAATATCTTCTCAAAGAAAATTTATCCCGGAACGTTGCGATAGAAAACGGTATCCAATTTTATATCGACTGGGAAAAAGGACAAAAAACCGGTTTTTTTGTCGATCAACGGGACAACAGAAGTTTGTTGAAGTTGTATTCAAAAAATAAAAGCGTTTTGAATATGTTCTGCTATACCGGAAGTTTTTCCTGTTACGCGATGCAAGGAGGTGCTAAATTAGTACATTCGGTCGATAGTTCGGCTCAAGCCATTCATCTGACGGATAAAAACATTGCCTTAAATTTCCCGAACGATAAGCGACATCAATCGTTCGCCGAAGATGCTTTTAAATACTTGGAAAAAATGGGCAACGAATACGATTTAATTGTATTGGACCCTCCTGCTTTCGCCAAACACCGAAAAGTATCACGAAACGCGCTGCAAGGATACCGCAAATTAAATGCGATTGCTTTCAAAAAAATAAAACCGGGAGGAATCATTTTTACTTTTTCCTGTTCTCAAGTAATTTCAAAAAATGATTTCAGATTGGCCGTCTTCAGTGCCGCTGCTCAAAGCGGAAGAAGCGTCAAAATCATTCAACAACTCACTCAACCGGCCGATCATCCGATAAACATATATCATCCTGAAGGAGAATATCTTAAAGGATTAATTTTGATGGTGGAATAATATCGAAAAGTTAAACTTTATTAATTCGGAAGAAAAATATGTTGTATAATTATGTTTTATAACATAAATCTTTTACCTTTGCATCGTGTTTTTCATGGTATTAGATTTAAGGTTAACAACGAAGATTGGTTGTCGGGATGACAACCTTTTCTTTTTTAAACCGATGACTTCATTTCTGCGCTTTTCTTTTTTAGTTATTTCTGCATTAAGGCAAAGAAGCAGTTCGCGCTACGCGCACTAAAAAAGAGATGCAGTTCTGAAGTGCCCCCCAAAAGTTGGACAGATTAATATTCTGTTTTCAGATAAAGAGTCCGGTATTGTACCGGGCTCTTTCCATTTAACCTGATTTTTATTCTTTTATTGTTATAGTAATCAATATATTCATCCAATGCCTTAATGAAGTCCTCTGCCGAATCAAAAGATTCCGCATAAAGCAGTTCCGATTTCATAATGCCAAAAAAGTTCTCTGCCATTGCATTATCAAGACAGTTTCCTTTCCTTGACATACTTTGTACTATATTATGATCTTGCAATCGTTTACGATAGCCCCAATGTTGATATTGCCAACCTTGATCCGAGTGGAGTATCAAACCGTTTACTTCTCCGGCCTTGGCAAAAGCTTTATCCAACATGTCATACACTTGCTCAAGATTAGGGCTTTCAGAAACGTTATATGCTATTATTTCTCCATTGAACATATCGATAACCGGAGACATATAAAGCTTTACATCTTTAATATTTATTTGCGTAATATCTGTTGCCCATTTTTGGTTTGGAGCGTCTGCCCGGAAGCTTCGAGAGATGATATTGGGAGCCACGTGTCCGACTTCTCCTTTATAGGAATGATAACGCACTTTCCTTATCCGACATCTCAGGTTCAGACTAAACATTATCTTACGGACAGTCTTGTGATTTATCACATAACCCCTATTGCCCATTTCGACCGTAATCCGACGGTACCCGTAACGGCCTTTGTGTTCGTCGAATATGGTACGTATTTCACCCTTTTCAACAACGTATTTATCTCCGGAGTGAAGCCCGGAGCGATGATAGTAGAATACGGAACGAGCCATCTTTCTTAAATCCAATAGTAGATTCAAGTCGTGTTCATGCCTTAGTCCTTCGATGGCTGCCGCCCATTGAGCCCTGCTCGGGCTTGTTGTTCCTCGACTAAGGCTTTCACTTTTTTTAATAGTGCATTCTCCGCCTTCAAACGAGCATTTTCCGCTTGAAGTTTTTCCAACTCGCTCTGAGGCTCTTTCTTTTTGGTCCGTCCCATATCTTTTACCGGTCTTCCGCGTTTGGG
>JAIRRK010000057.1 GCA_031256015.1 Dysgonamonadaceae bacterium | reverse complement strand
CTGCATTGTTCTTTAAAACATAGAAAATGGGGCCGGAATTTCTTCCGACCACTCGTGCATTGCTGCCCGTTATGCGGTGGAAAACATATTTGCCCCACGAATTATGTTTAAAAAATTGGCCGAAAGTGTTAAGCAGCCGTTGTCTTTTACCCGGATAGCGAATATTGTATCCTCAACCGGCGCAAAGGTAGGAACACAGACTATTATCAACTATTTGGAATATGCGAAAGATGCGTGGCTTATCAACCCCATTCAAAATATAGCCGGAAAATTGGTCGAGAAAGAAACTTCTCCTAAATATTATTTCACGGACAACAGTATTCTTAATCTTTTCTTACCGGACGGAAATACTTCTTTGTTGGAGAACATAGCAGCAGTAACTTTACTTCGCAAATATGGACGCAACGACTCCGTCTATTTTTATAATCAGGGAATTGAAGTCGATTTTTATATCTCCGATACTTATACAGCGATTCAGGCATATTACAATCCCGATAACAACCCCGGTACATTCGACAGAGAAGTAAAGGCTTTATTAAAAATTACTGAAGTATTGGAATGCCGCAAACTGCAAATCATCACAAGAGATACGGAAGAACAAACGTTGGTAATGAGCGGAAAAGAAATTGAAATTATTCCCGTATGGAAATGGTTGTTAAACTTAAAAGAGATAAACACAAGCAAATCAATAGCTTAATTCTTCCATTTCGACGAACAGACAATCTTTCCTGCGAGATACACATTGGAAAAAGTGAGTGTCTCCCCATGGTTTCTTTCCATCCTCTTCTATCTATGACTTCCCAATTCGTGACTGTAAGGTAGTCTTTTACATCGACTGTCGTATCTCGGCTATTCGGGAGTAAACGCGGCCAAAAAGGAAGAGATTCAAAAGGCGGTGAATAAAGCTTACTCCACGCTGAACGAGTACTATAACCGTGACATGAATAACGAGATTGTTCGGGCTGCCGTCGGAGGATACGATGGCAGGGTATATGTCGTGGCGGGAAAATTGGATAAGAATGAGGACGGAACCGTGAACAGGGAGATGTCCTCCCAATGGGTTACCATCCGTAACGATAAGGGGAAACATGTTCCGGTGTCCGTGAAATTCGTTGAGGATTACGAGACTCTTTCATCGGAAGAGGCGAAAATTCAAACCGAAGAGATAATCTCTCGTCCTATTGTCGCAAGACAGGAAAATGAAGAGGTGAGGCCGTATGAAAACGGAGAGGTTATAAGTGCCGATATATCGGGTAACGGCGTTTTATTTACCGGTGAGATTGCCGGGACGGATAATCTTGGGAATTATATCGTTGTGGATCCGATGACCGGGCAAAAGGTTTCGGTTGAGCCGCGACAAATAGTCAACACGGATAATCTTTCGGGAATAGAAGACGGTTCTCTTATCGAATACAGGAATGATAACGGCGATATTTCCGGCGGCGTTGTCGGAAGTATGTCTGCGTTGCGCCCTCAAGGGTTGATAGTCATGGAGAACGGAGATGAAGTACCGATAGAAAATGTTATCGGATTGGCGGAGAAATCCGGAGAAGAAGAGGGGAATCGTAAGGGAAAAAATACCGAAATCGAGGAGATAAGAAAACGTTCGCCGAAACGGATAGTCGGTAAAGGAGAATCGAAAAGAGAGGAAACGGATTATGATGCGCTGATGGAATCGAATCCGGAAGATTTTGCGGTATTGTATGAAAGCGAAGAGGGGAAGGAAAAGACACGCGACGAACTGTTGAGCGTTTCCGCCAACCTGACGAAAAGGATAGAAGGCGAACGTAAGAAACTGAATGAATCGACTTCCATCAATCAGAGGAAAGATGCTCAAAACTCCCTGTCGGAATTGACGGAAAGAAAAGAACGAATAGACGGAATCATTCAAAGCCGTTACACGGATTTAGAAAAGGAAGCGTCGCCTGACAGTAAGACGACAGATACTACCCTATCGGAAAAGCCGGAAGAAGGAGACACCACTCGTTCCTCCGACAACGTTTCAGAAGAAAAAGGTACGGAAAATGATTCAAAAACGCAAGAAGAAACAGACAATCTTCCGCTGACGGAGGAACAGGCCAAGTTAAAAAACAGAATACGCAGTTGGCTTTCGGAAGAAAATTTACAGGGAGCTCTCGGCAAAACACGTGCGGAAATCTTTGATGAGTTTGGAAATGAATTAGAGCCGATTGCAATTATAAATCCCGACTATTTACAGTATTTAGGGGATGGTGTTACAGATAATCATGTTTATTCCGGCAAAGGATACTTTATTGATCATGCCATTAATCACCATCCGAATATTTCCGTAAAAGAATACGATAACATACAGGATATACTTGATAATCCGGACGACATAAAATTAGACACTGAAAGAGAAAAACCGTCGTTAATATTCATAAAACAGTATGGCAAATATGGTGTTGTTGTCGTAAACACAGATGTTGGCGAAGAAGGGAAAATAGTTTTTCATAAGACATTCTTTCTGCAAAAGAAAAAGCCGTATGCAAGCTTACCAAGCATACGGCCTGAATCTTTGTCATTAGGGGACGACATCCAACTCGATGGAAGGAACTCCCCTATCAGTCCTGCCGATGCACCGACAGCCGCCGTGAGCCGATTTTCCGGTCTTAATGACAACGACAAAGATACTGCAAATAATTCAAAAAACAATAACAATGAAAGAGAAAATGAAGAAATAGACCGTGAGGACGAGAAAGCAGGTGTCTTAACGCGGGATGTGATGCCTGACACAAAAATTCCCGAAGAATTTGCAACTACTTCGGGAACAATGGAAGTAACGAGCAACGATGGTGATGCAAAAATGCCAACTCCCTACCCAACTATGGAACCGTATCGAAATACTTCCGATAGCAAAGGTAATGTAAAAATGGGAACATTCAAACCAAAAAGGGCTAAAAAGGTAAGCGAACGGCAAAAATTTCTCTCCGGAGTGGATTACGAATCGCTTTCTATGCGCGGGAAGGTATTGTATGATATAGCGAGCGATGGCGTTAAGTTTAAATGGAACGATGACCGTACCGAGGGAGGCTCTGTGCGGTCGTATGGCATGGGGTCGTCGCTGATTGCCACGAAAGGGAGTAAG
>JAIRRK010000053.1 GCA_031256015.1 Dysgonamonadaceae bacterium | reverse complement strand
AATTTATCTGTTTTTTATTATCCGGTTTATATCCGGGTGCAAAGCTAAAAACTTTTTTTTAATATTTTGCAAATTCAAGAGAAAAAATGAAGAAAAAGTTTATTTTTTTTGTTTTTTCTTCTTGTTTGCGGGTTTGAGGGTAGAGACGGAGCGCGCTCCGTCTCTACAACGAATTGCGGTTTCCTGCGCGGAGCGCAGGACAATTCTTAATTCTTAATTTTTAATTTTTTCCGCATCAAGTCGTCCATCGTGGACATGGAGATATTAATAGAAGAATAAAAGAGCACTTCAAGGGTCATTACATTACCTCAATCGTAAAACATCTCCTTCGGTAGGGACATATTCGAAGTTTTTCTTATTCATTTTATAGAGTCGTTGCACCTGTATTCCATATCGTTGGGATATATGATGCATCGATTCTCCCACTTGTACAATGTGTTCAAAATAAGGTTTATCGGCTTGATTTTTCTTCTTTTGCAGATAGATAATATCCCCTTTATTGATCGGAAAACTTTCGTCCGGAACCTCGTTGAATTTAAGCAAATCTTTTAATTTGAAATTCATTTCTTCGGCAATTCGTTCGTAACTGTCGTTTTCCTCTCCGATAACGTAAACCAATCCATGATCTTTATACGGTTGCCGCATTAACTCTTCCTTCGGCTTTTTCGATTTATCTTTATTCTTCCCTTTCCCTTTGCTCGATTTAGTATCATATTTGTACAATTCGTAGTCTTCTATAATCTTAATCAGTTTGTTTGCATAAGCCTTATCCGTTGCATATCCGCATTTTTGCAGGCCTCTCGCCCAACCTTTGTAATCGGTTATTTTTAATTGAAACAACGATGAATATCGAGAGCGTTCCGCCAAAAAACGAGAATGGTCTTCAAATGAATCTTCTGCTCTTCTGTAGCTTCTGAAACAATCGTTAGGTCCGTCATCGGCTTTGTAAACCCGATTTCCTTTCCAATCTTTGTGGCATTTTATTCCGAAATGATTATTTGTCTCCTTTACAAAACTGCTCCTTCCGGCACCCGACTCCAAAATGCCCTGCGCCAAAGTGATGCTCGCCGGAATCTTGAATCGTTCCATGTGGTCAACAGCCAATCTGTTGTATTTATCAACATAATCCAAATAAGGTTTATATAATTTCTGAGCTTCCGACAACTGCATTGAAGTTGCAAAAAAACAAAATAAGAAAAGTATTCCTCGATGTATTTTCATATTTACAATGAATAAGTTACATTTGTCTCAAATAAATCGGACGAAAATGAATGAATTGAAAATAACTGCAAAGATAAAGGTTTGCACTTACGATGAGCTAAATATAAGTGAAAAAAAATTAATTGACAGTGCAAAAAAAGCAGTTTACACGTCTTATGCTCCTTATTCCCGGTTTCGGGTCGGAGTTGCGGTTGAATTGGAAAACGGACAAATTATTACCGGAAGCAATCAAGAAAATGCGGCTTTTCCGTCCGGATTATGCGCCGAACGAACCGCTCTATTTTATGCAAATGCTCAATTCCCCGACGATGCCGTCGAGAAAATAAGTATTGCCGCTTTTACGAAAGGAGATTTTTCGGAAGAACCGATAACTCCTTGCGGAGCATGCCGGCAAGTGATTATGGAAGTGCAAAATCGCTTCAATCATCCTGTCCGTCTTTTGTTGTACGGAAAAAGTAAAATTTATGTGATAGATACTATCGAAGCTATTTTGCCCCTGTCTTTTAAGTTAGCAGACGACAAATAAACGTCGGACATCGAAGAAAAGTCATCGCTTAATCCTCAAATTCTTAACACTATTGCAGAAACCGATTTTTTCGACTTACTTTGCATAAAATTTCAGAAAACGATAACGATATGTCAGCAAAAAAGATTCTATTAGGAGAAAAAGATATTCCCACGGCATGGTATAATATTGTTGCAGATATGCAAAATAAACCGCTTCCTCCTCTTAATCCTCAAACAAAAGAACCTCTAAAACCGGAAGATTTGGAACCTATCTTCGCAAAAGAGTTAATTCATCAGGAACTATCGCAAGAAAGATGGATTGAAATTCCGGAAGAAGTACGGGAATTATATAAAATCTGGCGACCGACGCCTTTGGTTCGTGCCACCGGTTTGGAAAAAGCATTGGATACGCCTGCACATATCTACTTCAAAAACGAAAGCGTTAGTCCGGTAGGGTCACACAAATTAAATTCGGCTCTTCCTCAGGCTTTTTACAATAAAAAACAAGGAATAAAACGATTGACAACGGAAACAGGTGCCGGCCAATGGGGAGCGGCATTGTCTTTTGCCTGCAGTGTTTTCGGCTTAGGCTTAGAAGTTTACATGGTGAAGGTTAGTTACAATCAAAAACCTTATCGCCGAATTATGATGCAAACTTGGGGAGCGGGTGTCATTTCTTCTCCGAGTACGCTTACGGAAGCCGGAAGAAAAATCCTTGCCAAAGATCCGAATAATTCGGGAAGCTTGGGAATTGCCATTTCAGAGGCGGTGGAAAAAGCTGCGGCTGACCCGGATGCTCGTTACACATTAGGAAGTGTTTTGAATCACGTTATTTTGCACCAAACGATAATCGGATTGGAATCGGAAAAACAAATGGAAATTGCCGGAGAATATCCGGATATTGTTATCGGCTGCTTCGGCGGAGGATCTAACTTTTCGGGAATTGCATTTCCTTTCTTACGTCATAAATTAGCGGCAGGAAAAGATATTCGGATTATTGCAGCGGAACCGGCAAGCTGTCCTAAGTTAAGCCGCGGAAAATTTGAATACGATTATGGAGATACCGTAGGATTGACTCCTCTTCTCCCGATGTATACATTGGGACACGATTTCCAACCGGCCGATATTCATGCCGGAGGTTTGCGTTATCATGGAGCCGGAACTATTGTAAGTCAACTGCATAAAGACGGTTACGTTGAACCGGTGGATATTCCTCAATTAGAATCTTTTGAAGCAGGACAACTATTCGCCAATTCGGAAGGAATTATTCCGGCTCCGGAATCGACTCATGCAATTGCCGTAGCAATCAAAGAAGCATTAAAAGCCAAAGAAGAAGGAAAACAAAAAAATATTCTTTTCTCTCTTTCCGGACATGGATTGATTGATATGGCCTCGTATGATCAATATTTATCGGGGAACATGAAAAATTACCAATTGACCGATGAAGAGATTGCAAAAACAGTCGACTCTTTGGAAAAGATAATTAAGTAAACCGGGCAGAATTGAATTTTTAAAATAATTATGCTCATAATTTGTTCTTTCAATAAATTAATCATATCTTTGCAACCCAATTAAAAGAAAATAACAAATAAAAATATAGAGTCATGAAACGAACATTTCAACCCTCAAACAGAAAAAGAAAAAATAAACACGGATTCCGCAACAGAATGGAGAGTGCTAACGGACGTAGAGTGTTGGCTTTTCGCAGAGCGAAAGGACGTAAAAAGTTAACCGTATCAGACGAATATAACGGGTAAAGGAATATCTCCAAGATATATAAAAAGGGAATGGACGAAAGTTTATTCCCTTTTGTATTCTTGTTACATTCTTTTTTCTTATTTTTGTCCGACATAGAACAAAATGGAAGATGAAAATTTGGACTATTATAAACAATATTTTTATTAGAAATATTCTGCTCGCCGCAATTGTTTTTCTATTGTTGGTTTTCGCGGTTCTCAAATGGTTGGATAGTTACACTCAATATGGCAGCCAAGTGGAGATACCCAATGTGAAAGGAATGTTAATCACCGATGCGATTCCTTTTTTTGAACAACGTTCTTTAAGATACGAAGTTATCGATTCGGCTTATGTAAAAAACAAAGCTCCCGGAAGTATTCTCGAAACAACTCCTCCCATAGGAGCTTACGTAAAACAAAACCGTATCATTTATATTACCGTAAATGCTGCAACGGCACAAATGTTAATTGTTCCGTTGGTAAAAGACATGTCTCAACGCCAAGCTGAGGCAATGCTGAAATCGATAGGTTTCGAATCCGTAACCGTCATGGAAGTTCCGGGAGTTTTCAAAGGTTTGGCTTTGAGCGTGGAAGCGAAAGGCAGAACGTTGAATCAGGGCGATAAACTTCCGGCAGACACTCCTTTGACTCTTTTGGTCAGCTCGGGTAGTGAAGGAAACACTTTTCCGGAAGAAAGTAATCCCCAAGACTCCCTCTTATTTGTGACGCCTGATGAATCGTGGTTTTAAATCTTCTTTATGAAGAAAAAAAGAAAAGAAGATATAATTGAATACAATGAAGATTCGACTTTAATAGATGACGTCGAAGACGAATTGTTTGAACATTATCGATTTGTAGCCGATAAGGGACAAACTTTGTTGCGAATAGATAAATTTTTAGTCGACAGAATAACAGGAGCTTCCCGCAATCGAATTCAACAGGCAACGGATGCCGGATATGTTTTGGCAAATGGAAATCCCGTCAAATCAAATTACAAAGTAAAGCCTCTCGATACGATTACCATTGTCATGGATCGTCCGAGAAGAGAGTTGGAAATCATTCCTGAAAATATTCCTCTTAATATCGTTTATGAAGATTCCGATTTGATGGTGGTTAATAAACCTCCCGGATTGGTTGTACATCCCGGTCATGGAAATTATACCGGAACCTTGGTTAATGCAATTGCATGGCATTTGAAAGATACGGATTCGTATGATTCGAAAGATCCTCGTTTGGGATTGGTACATCGAATTGATAAAGATACTTCGGGTTTATTGGTGATTGCTAAAAATCCGGATGCAAAAACCGATTTAGGAAATCAATTTTACTATAAAACAACCCAACGACAATATCAAACATTGGTTTGGGGAAATGTAAAAGAAAACGAAGGACGAATAGAAGGAAATATCGGCCGGCATCCTCGTGATAAAATGTTGATGACTGTTTTCCCCGATGGAGAATCGGGAAAACCGGCGGTAACTCATTACAAAGTAATCGAACGTTTCGGTTATGTTACTTTGGTCGAATGTCGCTTGGAAACAGGACGAACTCACCAAATTCGAGTCCACATGAAGTCTATCGGACACACTATTTTCAATGATGAACGTTACGGCGGAAACGAAATATTGAAAGGAAATCATCACACCAAGTATAAACAGTTTATTAAAAATTGTTTCGACCTCTGTCCCAGACAAGCTTTACACGCTAAAACATTGGGATTTATTCATCCGAAAACAAAGGAAAAATTATTTTTTGAAACTTCTTTGCCCGACGATATGAATCAATTAATCGAGAAATGGAGAAATTTCAGTCAATATATTCATGAAAAATAAAAAGAACATAGCCATTATCGCCGGAGGATATTCGTCCGAAATCGTTATTTCCGTTAAAAGTGCAGGCGGTATTTATTCCTTTCTCGATAAAGAGAAATATAATTTATATGTCGTTTACGTTACCAAAGACAAATGGACTGTACAGGTAAATGAAAAAGAAGAATATCCAATCGATAAAAATGATTTCAGTTTTGTTTATAACGGACTGAAAATTCAATTTGATTTTGCGTATATAACGATACACGGAACTCCGGGAGAAAACGGATTGTTACAAGGTTATTTCGACATGTTGGGTATTCCTTATTCTTGTTGCGGTGTATTAGCTGCATCTCTTACTTTCAATAAGTATTTCTGTAATAATTATTTAAAAGGTTTCGGAGTGCAAATTGCTCCATCGATTTGCTTGAGAAAAAAAGATAAAGTAAATCCAAAGGAAATAATAAACCAATTGAAGTTACCCGTTTTTGTTAAACCGAATGACGGAGGTTCCAGTTTTGCCACAACAAAAGTAACTGCAATCGAACAACTTCAACCGGCGATAGATGAAGCGTTTCAAGAAGGAGAAGAAGTGATGGTCGAAAGTTTTATGGCCGGCACTGAAGTTACTTGCGGATGCTATCAAGCGGAGGATAAGAAAACAGTTCTCCCGATTACGGAAGTCGTAAGCAAAAATGATTTTTTTGATTTTGATGCAAAATACAATCCGGCAAGTGTCGAAGAAATTACTCCGGCTCGTATCTCAAAAGAATTAACCCGGGAAATACAAAATTTAACCGCCAATATTTATGATTGGATAAATGCCAAAGGAATTATACGTGTTGATTTTATCATTTCTCCCGAAAAAGAAGTCCGAATGCTTGAAGTAAATACTACTCCCGGTATGACTTCTACGAGTTTTATTCCTCAGCAAATCAAAGCGGCAGGATTAAATATAACTGATGTTCTGTCGGAAATAATAGAATCCGAATTATCAAAAAGAAAGTAATATGGAAAAAAATGCTGAATTTGATGATATTCGTCCGTTTTATGACGATGAAATAAATCCGGTCATTCAAGAATTATTAAAGGACAATCAGTTTAGAAAAATAGTCGATTTTTTCACTCCGGAAGAGGAACAAGCTTCGTTCATAGAATTAATGAAAACGATTCAAACGAAAAAGGAGTTCCAACAAAAAATAGTGAAAGGAGTTGTCGGTCGAATCAGGGCTCGGTCGGTAAAGGAATTTAACAGTTCCGGATTCGAAAATATCTCAAACAAAGAAGCATATACTTATACTTCCAATCATCGCGACATTGTATTGGATGCTGCTTTTTTAGGCGTAACCCTCGATGAACACAACTATAAAATATCAGAAATAGCCATAGGCGATAATTTGTTGTTGTTCCCGTGGATTAAAAATATTGTTCGAATAAATAAAAGTTTTATCGTTAAAAGAGGAATCTCGGGAAGACAACAATTGGAAGAATCGATTCATCTGTCTAAGTATATTCATTTCGTGATAAATGAAAAACACGAATCGGTATGGATTGCTCAACGAGAAGGACGGGCCAAAGATTCAAACGATAAAACGCAAGAAAGCGTGCTTAAAATGCTTGCAATAGGAGGCGACAAAAAGAATTTTTTGGAAAACATAAAAGAACTCAATATTGCTCCGGTAACTTTGTCTTACGAATACGACCCTTGCGATTACCTGAAAGCCAAAGAATTTCAGAATAAAAGAGATGACTCCGAGTTTAAAAAATCGAAAGAGGATGATTTGTTGAATATGAGAACCGGAATAGAAGGTTATAAAGGAAATGTTCATCTTCAATTTGGGAAACCTATTAACCGCTTAATAAATCAAATCAACCCGGACTTGCCCAAAAACGAGTTAATTTTTCTAATTGCTTCTTCGATTGATAAGGAAATTTATTTGAACTATAAATTCTATCCCGGAAATTACATTGCTTACGACCGTTTATGGGGAAATCATTTATTCCAAGACAAATACACCTCAACGGATGTATCTGTTTTTAATGAATATTTGAATCAACAGTTGAATAAAATTGATTTGAAAAACAAAGATGTTGCATTTTTGACTCAAAAATTATTGGAGATGTATGCTAATCCGATTAAAAACTATTTGTCCGTAAAGGAATAATGAAACAAACTTCTCTCATATTGTTTTGCTGCCTGTCTTTCCTGACATCTTGTAATGAAGAAGATAAAGGATACGGTTACGGAGAATATTATGTTGAAATGGCAATGGTACAAGATGATTTTTCTTTTTTATTGGACAATGGAGAATGTGTGTACAACACCAACAAAGCCGTCGGTTTTGAACCCGGAACGAGAACCTTATTAACTTATCGCTATGCAAACCCTCCTGAAAATAATGAAATATTCATTTTAAGAGGTCAATATATTCCTTTGGGAAGATTAAAATTTGTAGAAAAAAATCTGATTTCCGAATCGAAGAACAAACCTGTCCGACTTGAAAGTGTTTGGACGGGAAACCATTTCCTAAATATTCGATTTTACATGGAGTTTCATTCGGAGATTCATCATGTATCTTTATGGGCAGATACAAGAGAAAAAAATCAAAACGAAATCAATATTTATTTCCTGCACGACAGTAATAACGACAAACCGGGGGCTTTCAAATCGGAAAATATCTCTTTCGATCTAAAAGAAGCGTTGGGAGAACCCGACGGAAGTAAAACATTGGCAGTACACATTGTTTCATCCAATTATGGAGAAAAAACTTATACATTCAACTATTAAACACATGAACGATTACGGATTTTGTAAAGTGGCCGCAGCCATTCCGAAAGTAAAAGTGGCTGATTGTAAATTCAATACGGAACAAATCAAAAAAATGATTTTTCAGGCTGAAGAACAAGGTGTTCAAATTGTTTGTTTTCCCGAATTATCGATTTCTTCTTACACTTGCGGAGATTTGTTTTTACAGAAAACATTGATTCGAGAATCGGAAAATAATATAGCCCGTTTATTAGAGGAAACAAAAAAATTATCGATTTGCTTTATCGTCGGAGCTCCTGTCGAACAAAATTCCAAGCTGTACAATTGTGCAATTGTTTGCCGGAAAGGAAAAGTTTTAGGAATTGTTCCCAAAATTTTCCTTCCGAATTATTCCGAGTTTTACGAAAAACGTTGGTTTGAACCCTATTTATCCCACGACGTAATGAAAATAGCTTATGCCGGAGAAGATACTTGTTTCGGAACAAACATTTTATTTGGATCAGGAATACGAACTTTTGCCGTTGAAGTGTGTGAAGATCTTTGGTCGGTCATTCCTCCCGGTTCTCATCACGCGATAGCAGGAGCAAGACTAATTTTTAATTTATCGGCAAGCGACGAATTAATCGGAAAGCGAGAATACGTAAAATCATTAATCAGTCAACAATCCGCTCGTTGCCTATCAGCTTATGTTTACGCCGGAGCCGGATTCGGAGAATCTTCAACAGATTTGGTTTACACCGGGAATGCCTACATTTATGAAAACGGGAAATTGTTATCCGAATCAAAACGTTTTCAATTGGAAGATCAGTTGATAGTTAATGAAATCGATTTCGATTTGTTAAATTCGGAAAGAAGAAAAAATACTACTTTTTCGAACGAAACAAATCCAAATAACTATGTATTGGTACCGATTGATTTAAATAATCAAAAAGAATGGACGAGATTAACTCGAAAAGTAAATCCTACGCCATTTATTCCTGCTTCCAACAATTACCATGAAAGTTGTGAAGAAATTTTTTCCATTCAAGTAGCCGGATTAGCCAAAAGAATATTGCATACAAATTCCAAATCGTTGGTTATCGGTGTTTCAGGAGGATTGGATTCTACTTTGGCATTATTGGTGTGCGTGAAAACCGCAGATAAATTAAATCTTCCCCGTAAAACCATTTTGGGAGTTACTTTGCCCGGTTTCGGTACAACCGACAGAACTTACAACAATGCAACCAAGTTGATGAAATCTTTAGGTATTTCGAGGAAGGAAATCAGTATAGTAGCTGCCGGCGAACAACATTTCAAAGACATTGGTCATGATCCTGCCATACACGACGTGACATACGAAAACACGCAAGCTCGTGAAAGAACTCAAATCCTGATGGATTTAGCCAATAAAGAAAACGGCATGGTAATCGGAACGGGAGATATGTCGGAATTGGCATTGGGATGGGCTACTTACAACGGCGATCACATGTCGATGTATGGCGTCAATTCCG
>JAIRRK010000191.1 GCA_031256015.1 Dysgonamonadaceae bacterium | reverse complement strand
GTTGTTATCTTGGCTACCGATTTCCCGGAAATAAGAAGAATCGTATCACATTATAACGTAGGCGTATTAATAAATCGATACGAGCCGGAGTTTTTGGCAGAAACAATAAAAACATTATCTGTTCAGGAGAAAGATAAAATCGGCTTCGCAAAAGCAAACGCCGAATTGACTTGGGAAAAAGAATCCGTTACCCTTTTGGAAATAATCAAACAATCTCATTTCGATTGAAATTGAATGTAAAATAGTCTTGTTTACTTATCGGAAAAAATGTAACTTTGTGCGCTTAAAGCAAAAATTAAAAAAGTGGCAGAAACAAAGTATATTTTCGTTACCGGCGGTGTGGTATCTTCTTTGGGAAAAGGGATTGTCGCCGCGTCTTTGGGAAAATTGTTGCAGGCAAGAGGCTATCGGGTTACTATCCAAAAATTCGACCCTTACATCAATATCGACCCGGGAACTCTGAATCCTTACGAACACGGAGAATGTTATGTGACTGAAGACGGCCACGAAGCTGATTTGGATTTGGGACACTATGAACGATTTTTGAATATTCCGACTTCCAAAGCCAACAACATTACAACCGGACGTATTTATCAAAACGTAATAAACAAAGAACGCAAAGGCGATTATTTGGGCAAAACGGTTCAGGTTATTCCTCATATTACGGACGAAATCAAGCGTAACATGATGATATTGGGTAAAACAGGCAAATTCGATTTCATCATCACCGAAATCGGAGGAACAGTCGGCGACATCGAATCGCTTCCTTATATCGAAAGTGTTCGTCAATTGAGGTGGGAATTAGGGAAAAACTGTTTATGTGTTCATTTAACCTTTGTTCCTTACCTATCCGCGGCGAAAGAAGTTAAAACAAAACCGACGCAACACTCCGTAAAGATGTTGCAAGAACAGGGAGTACAACCGAACATTTTGGTTCTTCGCACCGAGCAGGAATTATCGAGAGCCATTTGCCGAAAAGTCGCTTTGTTCTGTAATGTGGACGAAGATGCGGTTATCCAATCGTATGACGTTCCGAGCATATACGAAGTTCCTCTCGTTTTAGCCAAACAGGGAATGGATAAAATCGTATTACAAAAAATGGATATGCCTATCGAACGCAAACTGGATTTGGCCCGCTGGGAAGAATTTCTTAATAATATGAAGTCGGTCGAAAAGGTTGTGAAAATAGGATTGGTAGGCAAATATGTGGAATTGCCGGATGCCTATAAATCGATTAACGAATCGTTGCTTCAAGCCGCCACTTATCATAAACACAAGTTGGATTTACACTTTATTCACTCCGAGAAAATAACGGAAGAAAATGCAGAAAAGTTACTCTGCGATATGGACGGCATCGTAGTCGCTCCCGGATTCGGTCAAAGGGGAGTAGAAGGCAAACTCATCGCATTGAAATACGCGCGCGAAAAGAATAAACCCACGTTCGGAATTTGTTTGGGAATGCAATGCCTTGTCATTGAATTTGCCCGCAATGTACTGAATTTACAGGATGCCAATTCAACCGAAATGAACGAAAATGCACCTCATAAGGTGATAGACATCATGGAAGGGCAAAAAAATCTGACAGTAATGGGCGGCTCCATGCGCTTGGGAGCGTACACCTGTAAATTGGATAAAAATTCAAAAGCATATCAAGCCTATCAATGTGATTCGGTTAGTGAACGGCATCGTCACCGTTACGAATTTAACAACGAATACAAAAATCTGTTCGAAAAAAACGGAATGAAATGTACGGGAATCAATCCCGATACCGGCTTGGTGGAAGTCGTTGAAATCCCGGAATTGAAATGGTATCTGGGAACACAATTTCATCCGGAATACAACAGTACGGTTGTACGTCCCAACCCTTTATTTATGAGTTTTATAAAAGCAGCCATTAAAGAATAAACAATGAATAAAAATACAATAATCGGCTTTATTTTAATCTTCGCCGTTTTAATAGGATACTCTTACCTGAATCGCCCTTCATCGGAGCCGATTGACGCTTCTCAAGAATCTCATAATTCTATCGAGATTGTATCGCAACAAGCAACGTCAGACAACTTATCGATTGCGGAAAGTGAGCAAAACGGTATTTCCGCCGTTACGGAAGAAAAATCCGATTCGGTCAAGTACAAAGAATTGATTGATCGTTACGGAAATTTCGGTATTTCCGTAGAAGGAACGGAAGAATTTGTAACCTTGGAAAATAACAAAATGGAAATTAAACTGACTTCCAAAGGAGGTCGGATTTATTCTGTTCGGTTAAAAGATTTTACGAATTACAATGATGAACCGCTCTATTTGTTTGAGGGCGATGAAACCGATTTTTCATTGGCATTTATTACGGCTAACAATCGCGTATTAAGTTCAGGAGATTTTTATTTCGACATTATTTCCGATTCCGAACTGCAGGCAACGTTGCGTTTGAAAGCCGGAGAAAATAAATCGATTGATTTTGTATATACGCTTCATCCGGATGATTACATGGTTGATTTTGATGTTATTCCCAATAATCTTCAATCGGAACTTTCACCGGCGATGAGAACATTGGATGTTCAATGGATGCAAAAGATTCGTCAACAGGAAAAAGGACGTAAATTTGAAGAACGTTATACTCGCTTGACTTACAAATTTACGGCAGATGACGTTGAACAGCTGGGAGAATCAAAAGATGATATGAAGAATATCACGAATAAACTGAAATGGATTGGCTATAAAGATCAATTCTTTTCTTCCGTTTTTATCTCGGAAGACAGTTTTGAGTCGTCCAAGTTAGAATCCCGTTACTTTACCGCCGGAAAATACATGAAAGAATACAGTGCTTATACCGCTGTTCCTTTCATTAACGCCGATAATAAAGCAACCCGATTCCATTATTACTTCGGTCCGAACGATTATACTTTGTTGAAAAATTACGATAAAACAAAATTTGAAAATCAGGACTTGGAATTGGAAAAATTAGTTCCGTTAGGATGGAGTCTTTTCCGGGCAGTTAATAAATGGCTTATTATACCTGTCTTCGATTGGTTAACGGGCTTGGGTATCAGTATCGGAATCGCTATATTGTTATTGACCATCATTATTAAAACGGCTCTTTTCCCGCTGACATACAAATCGTTTATCTCTTCGGCTAAAATGCGAGTATTGAAACCTCAAATAGAAGAAATAACGAAAAAATATCCCGGACAAGATAATGCGATGACACGCCAGCAAAAAACAATGGAGTTATATCGCCAAGTAGGAGTGAGTCCCATGGCCGGATGTTTACCGATGTTATTGCAAATGCCGTTCTTATTAGCTTTGTTCATGTTTTTTCCGGCGGCTATCGAGTTGAGACAACAAAGTTTTTTATGGGCAGCCGATTTATCCACCTATGATTCATTGATTCATTGGAACACTTATATTCCGATTGTTTCGAAATATTTTGGAAACCATATAAGCATATTCTGTTTATTAATGTCGTTAGTTACGATACTGAATACGAAATATACGATGGATCAGCAGAATACCGGTCAGGAACAAATGCCGGGAATGAAAGGCATGATGTATTTCATGCCGGTCATGATGTTTTTTATCCTTAACTCTTACCCTGCCGGATTGAATTACTATTATTTGGTTTCGACTCTCTTTACCATTATCCAAACTTTGGGTTTCCGGATGTTGTTGAACGAAGAAAAGCTTTTGGCCAAGTTGGAAGCGAATAAAGGGAAAGCCAAATTGAAGAAGAAATCGGGTTTTATGGCTCGACTGGAAGAAGCTCAACGACGACAACAGGCACTGTTGAAAGAACAACAAAAGAAAAACTCCGCCGGTAAAGGAAAGCGCAGGTAATTTGAAAAGTGCAGATTTATCAGGTTGTTTTTTTACTTATACGCTTGATTCAGCAAATAAAAATCGAGGAGAGTAACGGCAGCCAAAGCTTCGACTATCGGCACGGCTCGCGGAAGCACACAGGAATCGTGACGACCTTCGGCTTTTATATTCACTTCATTGCCGTTTTTATCTACAGTCGGTTGGTTTTGCAGAAGCGTTGCCACCGGTTTAAATGCCACACGGAAATAAATATCTTCTCCGTTGGATATTCCGCCTTGTATTCCGCCCGAATTATTCGTGTGAGCGGCAATTTCATTGTTTTCTTTTTTGTAAAAAATATCGTTTGCTTCCGATCCTTTTTGATGAATACCTTCAAATCCCATTCCGTAATCGAAACCTTTCGCTGCATTGATGCTCATCATGGCGGAAGACAATGCGGCACTTAATTTTCCGAAAACCGGATTTCCCAAACCGGCCGGAACACCCGAACAAACACAGGATATGATTCCTCCTATGGTATCTCCTTGTGCTTTGACTTCTTGTATAAAAGAAATCATTTCTTCCGATAAAGAAAGATCGGGACAACGAATCGGTGTTTTCTCGATATTCGAAAAGTCTAATTGCCGATAAGAAGTTTCAAGCTTAATAGGTCCGACTTGAGAAACATAGGCAGTAATATCTATTCCTTTTTCTTTCAGACACAGTTTGGCAATGGCTCCGGCGACAACTTCGGTAATGGTTCTGCGCGCCGACGAACGGCCTCCTCCGCGATAATCCCGATGTCCGTATTTTTTGAAATAAGTGTAATCGGCATGAGAAGGTCGGAAAACATCTTTCAGGTTTTCGTAATCGGAGGAATGTTGATTGATATTCCGAACAATAAAACCAATCGGAGTTCCTGTTGTTTTCCCTTCGAAAATACCGGAAAGGAACTCTACTTCATCCGGTTCTTTTCGGGCCGTAGTCAGATTCGATTGACCGGGTTTTCTTCTGTCCAATTCGTTTTGAATAAAATCCATATCCAACAAAATACCGGCGGGACAACCATCGATTATCCCGCCAATAGCTTCTCCGTGAGATTCTCCGAAAGAAGTCAGTCTGAATAAATTACCCAGTGTATTCATTTCGATTAATTACATCCGCATCCGCAATTATTTTCTTTCGTATCGCATTCACAATCGTCGCAACTGCATACGGGGGATTGTGTCAGAGCGGCAATTTCTTCCGCTGTAGCTTCATGAACATCGATGACTTCTCCTTCAAAGTGAAGCGTTTCTCCGGCTAAAGGATGATTAAAATTCATTACTACCACATCTGATTTGACTTCCAAAACAGACCCCCTCAAAGGATTTCCATTCGAGTCCATCATCGGTAAAGTTTCACCTTCTTTGATTCTTTCGCTATCGAATTTGCCGTCGATTTCAAAAACACTTTTCGGAAGATCGATGACGTATTCCTCTATATGTTCTCCGTAAGCTTCTTCGGGAGAAAGAGAAAACGAAAATTTATCGCCTACTTTCAGTCCTTCCACATTTTTTTCAAAAGCATCGAGCATCGTGCCCATTCCGAACATAAAAGTGAGAGGTTCTTCTCTGGTTGCACGCTCCATCAATTCTTTGGATGCTTCGTCATCTACTGTCAAGTCATATATTAAAGATACGATTTTGTTGTCTGAAATTTTCATTTTGCTGTATTTTATGTAAAATCCCTACAAAGATAGAGAATAATATTCTATTTCAGCTGAAGTGAGTGAAAAATTAAAGACAAACGCAGTTATCTTCACCGTCCAAACCGGGATTCTGATGTGTTTGATTCGTCATATCGGATTCTTTGTTTTTGGTCGGACCGTTGAAAGTCTCTTCGGCTAAAATATTTGTCACAAAGAAGGCCCGAAAATTCGAGCCTTCTTTTAAAAGTTGTATTTTGTTATTTGTTATTTCAAAATAAGATTGACTCCCGGTTTGAATTTAACTACTTTTTTGGCAGCTATCTTAATTGGTTGTTTTGTACGAGGATTGATTCCTGTTCTTGCATTTTTCTTCACAACCTGATAACTTCCATGTCCTACTAAACCAACTTTACCTCCTTTTTTAAGTTCTTTTGTAATCACTGTAAAAAAACCATCTAAGGCTCTTTTTGCATCGGCTTTACTAATTCCCGATTCGGCAGCAATAGCTGCGATAAGTTCTGACTTGTTCATAATTTAATTTAATTTTGAATATAAAAAAAATAGATAAATATATATTTAAATTGAAATTCTCGTTAACGCCCCAAATGTATAACAGAAATCATTAATAATCAAGCGGAATTCCATATAAATTTAATATTTTATTAAAAAAACCAATGTTTTCGCAAATTCCGGTAAATTCTTGAGCTTTCGCACCATAGGCAAAAACGGGAACCATCACTCCGGAATGTCCGCCAGTCGAATATTTTGCCGTTACTTCTCCGGAAGAAAAATTTCCTCCGAGTAATGACATTCCTCCGGTTTCATGGTCGGCTGTTATAACAACCAAAGTATTCGGATTTTTATCGGCGAAGTCGAACGCTACTTTGATTGCATTATCAAAATCAATCATTTCTTTGACAATAGTTTGAGTATTGTTATCATGTCCTCCCCAATCAATTTGAGAGCCTTCGACCATCAAGAAAAAGCCTTTTTCATTTTGAGATAAAAGATTCAACGCTTTCGATACGCCTTCG
>JAIRRK010000089.1 GCA_031256015.1 Dysgonamonadaceae bacterium | reverse complement strand
TTCATCCGGGAAGCCAATGTCAAAAATATACCCTTTCTGGACTATTTGGATGATTCTCGATTTACTGATTCCTCGTTGTATTTCAACTCCTTTTTTCTGAATTTAAGGGGAAGAAAATTATTTACCGCTCAAGTATTGGAAGACTTAAAAAAAGTGGATAAACAATAACCAACAACAAATGAGTAGATGAAAAAGGATGTCAATTGTGAGGAGAAATTCGTTACTCATCTGAATAGGGAATGTTCAAATTTCTGAATTATCCTGCATTTCCGAAAAATCATTATCTTTGCATTGCAGTCAAAAACAAAAATTGATGTATAAGATAAGTAAGCAATTTTCATTTTCCGCTTCTCATGTATTGAGCCTTTTGGGAGCAGGGCATCCGTGTGCCAGAATGCACGGACATAATTACGTGATAACCATCCATCTGAAATCGGAAACATTGGACGAATATGGCTTCGTGAAAGATTATAATGATTTGAAAATTGTCAAACATTTTATTGATGAACATTTAGATCATCGGCATTTGAATGATGTGATTCCTTATCATCCTACTTCAGAAAATATCGCTAAGTTTCTTTTTGATCAATTTAAATCGGAAATTCCGGAATTGGTTGCCGTAGAAGTAAGCGAAACACCCAAAACTTCCTGCATTTATGAACCCGGAGGTAAATGAGATATTTTATTCTCTACAAGGAGAAGGAGGACGACAAGGAGAAGCCTCTATATTTATCCGCTTAACTCAATGCAATTTAAGTTGTGATTTTTGTGATACCGATTTTGAAACCGGAAAGAAAATGTCGGTAGATGAAATATTATCAAAAATTAAAGAATATCCCTGTAAATGGATCATTTGGACCGGAGGAGAACCTACTCTGCAATTAACCGATGCGATTTTGGCGTATTTCAAAGAAAGAGGTTATCACCAGGCAATAGAAAGCAACGGCCTGAAACCTTTATCGGAACGGATCGATTATAAAGTCATCAGCCCGAAAGGAAGTCTGAGTTATATTAAAAAAATAAATGCAGAAGTCGATGAAATACGTTTACCCGTAAAAAAAGGAGATATATTACCCGATATTCAATCCTTACCTCTTGCTCGATATTACTTTGTAAGTCCGATTTTTTCGTTGGACAAGGAACAAACAAAGGCCAATATTGATTATTGCGTAGAGCAAATCAAATCCGCTCCGGCTTGGCGATTATCTCTTCAAATACACAAATTAATCGGAATAGAATGATGGAAAGTTTCGAGTTGAATATATTGGGTTGCGGAGCCGCCATCCCTACCACCAAACATTATTTGACTTCTCAAATAATCAGTTTGAAAAATAAATTATATATGATTGATTGCGGAGAAGGAACTCAATTGCAATTCCGGAAAATGAAACTGAATTTTCGACGCTTAGAGCATATCTTTATTTCTCATCTGCATGGAGATCATTGTTTGGGTTTACCCGGATTGATTTCTACTTTCGGATTATTGGGAAGAACCTCCGATTTATATATTCACGCTCAATCTGATGCGGAAAAGATTTTTCGTCCGATATTGGATCATTTTTGTCGCGAAATCCCTTACAAAGTCATATTTAATTCATTTAGTCCTTTCAAAAAAGAGTTGATTTTTGAAAATCGGTCTTTAAGTGTACATACCATTCCTCTCAAGCATCGAATTCCCACAGTCGGGTTTTTATTTGAAGAAAAAGCCAAAAGTCCGCATATCATTCGGGAAATGATAGAATTTCACCAAGTACCTGTTAAACAGATAAACAGAATAAAAGCGGGAGAAGATTTTATAACGGAAGCAGGAGACTTAATTCCGAATAAAGTTTTCGTCAGGCCGGCCGATCCTTCTGTTCGTTATGCTTACTGCTCCGATACGGCTTATTTTGAAAACATCATTCCGATAATAAAAGATATTGACCTTCTTTATCACGAATCTACGTTTACGGATAAGGACATTAAGCGAGCGAAAGAAACATTTCATTCATCAGCCGCGCAGGCGGCGATGATAGCCAAACAAGCGAATGTAAAGAAACTGGTTTTAGGTCATTTTTCTGCTCGTTATCCTGATGAATCTGTTTTATTAGAAGAAGCAAGAACCATATTCCCCGATACCATTCTTGCTTCCGAATATTTAAAATTGAAGATTTAGTTTTGGCAGTATCAACAACTTCTTATTTCATTGCCTTTTTCATCAAATTGATGTCAACAACAAAATCGTCCAAATCTTTTTCATGTTCAACTTCTTCCGCCAAAATTTCAACAGCCATTGAGTGAGTCACCCAGTCGGTTTTGTCGGTATAATCGGCTATTTCTTGATAACGTTGAATAGCGCAGCGTTCTCCGCGTATATTTTGAGCTAAAATAGTTTCTACATAAGTATCATCCGGAGCTTCGTATTTGCAACGAGCTTTGTCAATCCATTCTGCAGGATTTAAGATAGGAGTTCCATTTAACTCAATGATACGTTTTGCTACTCGATCGGCATGAGCCAACTCTTCTTGTGCGTGTTCCAACAATTCGGTTTCCACTTGTGTTCTCATCGGGCCTTCCACCAATTGAGCACCGATCCAATACTGATAATAAGCCAACCATTCTTCTGCCAGTGCGGCGTTCAGCATTTCAATCAATTTATCGACATCCAATGATAAAATAGCAACACCCTTTTTTTTAACTTCTGTTTTCATATTCAAAAAATTATAAATTAATAAATAATATTTGTAAGTACTTAAATTGAAACAAATGTAATAATAAAAATTTATTGCTTGGTTCATTTTTGAATAAAATAATTAAATGAAGAAATACTTTGCTTAAAAGAGTCGTAGATGAACAACACGACGACATCACTTAACGGGTAAAAATCTACTCTTTCTTCCTTTTTTATCTCATACGGTTATTTTTATTTTTTAAATTTGTTGTATGGAACCTTTTGTAACTTGTCCTGTTTTTTTAATTAAAAAGTGTACTTTTGTACTTCGGTATAATACAAAAACGTATGCGGTTTCTTTTATCTTTGAAAAAAATTCTTTTCGGAAGTATTTATTCACTGCTTGTTATCTGCGGATTTTATGCTTGTGCCGGTATAGGAAATCCGGGCGGAGGAAATTACGACATCGATCCTCCCCGATTTATGGCAAGTAATCCGAACCCGAACGCGATTAATGTGGATAAGAACAAGATAACTCTCCTTTTTGATGAATATATTTCAATTGAAAATCCGAACGAAAAAGTAATTATTACTCCGCCTCAATTAAAAAATCCTTCGATTAGTGCCGTCGGGAAAAAAATCACCGTGGAACTGAAAGATACTTTAATACCCAATACAACGTATACATTCGATTTCACGGATGCAATCGTCGATAATAATGAGAAAAATGCACTGGAAGGATTTTCATTCGCTTTTGCGACAGGAGATGTTGTCGACTCATTGGAAATTTCGGGACAGGTGTTGAATGCGGAAGATTTAGAACCGATGCCCAAAATAATTATCGGGATTCACTCCGATCATTCCGATACGGCGTTTACATCCAAACCTTTTTTGCGGACATCGCAAACAAACGATTGGGGTCGATTCGCTATACGGAATGTGGCTCCCGGTACTTACCGTATTTTTGCCTTGAAAGACGCAAACCGTAATTTTAGGTTCGATCAGGTGACCGAAGCAATTGCGTTTAGCGACAGTCTGATTATTCCTTCTTTCGAGCCTGCCATCAGGATGGATACAATATGGAAAGATACAATTACCATCGAAACAATAACGCCGGTCGATTATACTCGTTTTACTCCGGACAATATCATACTGAAATTGTTTGAAGAACATTACGACAATCCGTATCTTTTAAAAACCGAAAGAACAGCTCCTCATCAATTTACTATGGAGTTTAATTCCGATACGGGAATGCCTCCGACCATTAATTTGTTGAATGACAATGATTCGGAGAAAAACGATTGGTATGTATTGGAACAATCGCCCGATCAAAAATTGATGACTTACTGGATTACGGATTCATTGATTGCCCGACAAGATACTTTGTGGGTGGAAGCAACCTATCTGACTCGTGATACATTACGTGTTTTGGTTGAAAAGAATGATACCATCGGATTATTTCAGCGCAGAAAACAAAACACAGAGGACAGAAAAGACGACCGGATTGATTTTCTGAATATCGAATTTACTAAAAGCGGAGTAATCGATATTGCCGATACATTCAAAATCAAATTTTCAGAGCCTTTGTCATCGTTTGATTCTTCCATGATTCTTATCGAACAAAAAATAGATACTTTCCTGCAAAAGGTTGATTTGCCTGTTTTACGCGACAGTTTGAATCCGTTGATTTATTACATCGACTTTGTTTGGCCTTTCCGGCAAGAATATCGGATATCGATTGATTCTGCTGCCATTCATAGTGTTTATGGAAAGTGGAACGATGCGAAAGAAACTTTTATAAAAACGCTCGGAGAAGAAGAATATGGAAGTCTTTACATTCCGTTGAGCGGAATTGAAGGTAACGGATTCGGACAACTCTTAAACGCAAGCGGTGTTCCGATAAAAAAGTCGAATATCGTTGACGGAGAGTTGGCTTTTGAAAATCTGAAACCGGGAAAGTATTATCTGCGTTATATTGATGACCGAAATGAAAACGGGAAATGGGATACAGGAAACTATTCCGAAAACAAACAACCGGAAGATGTTTATTATTACCCGGGATTTTTCGAAGTAAAAAAATACGTGGAATGGGAACAGTCATGGAATGTGACGGCTATTCCGCAGGAAAAGCAAAAACCAATCGAAATTACAAAAAATAAACCGGCTGAGAAAAAGCCTAAAAGAGATAGAGACAATGAAAATAAAACAAATACAAACAGCACGACTTCTTCGATGCCGAGGATGCCGTTTTAATTTACGAACAATTGTTGTTCTGTTTTTTTTCTTCGCGGCTCTTATAAAAACAGAAGCTCAAGGGGCACGTCCATTCCCGGCCGGCGAGCTATTGAAGTTCGATGTCAAGTATAAATACGGATTAATTCACATGAAAGGCGGAACAGCCAATTATCGGACACAATATTGCAACTATGACCAAAAGAAAGCTGTTTGTTCTTCTTTGGATTTTAAAACCACCTCTTTTTTCGATAAAATACACAAAATGCGCGATACATTAATATCTTATGCGTCGATTCCTTTTTTTAAGCCTTTATTTCATCATCGAAGCGTAGACGAAGGGAATGCTTATTTCATCGAAGAAATGAATGTTTTAACGCATAATCCGAGTTATTCCGAAATGAACGTAAAACGATATAAGAATAATGAAATGGTTATTGATACCATCATTAAAACGGATGTGGAAGGATACGATATTTTGAATATTCTTCTCGTTATTCGCAATGCGGATTTTGACAAACTGGAAATTGGAGAAAAAAGGAATGTCGCTACTTTTCTCGGCCGGCGCAAAGTCAATGTTATTATCCGTTACGACGGGCAGTCAATCCTTGAAAAAAATAAAAATCATAAATTCAACACACGTAAATTTTCCGTGGACATAACCGACGATGTTTTTACCGAAACTTCTGAAGCCATGACGGTCTGGATCAGTGATGATGAAAACCGGATTCCGATAAAAATGAAAGCAAAATTAAAAATCGGAGCAGCAGAGGCCAATCTCACATCGTATAAAAATCTAACTTATCCTCTTTCTTCCGAAATCATTCTCAAATAAAAAGATTTATGGAAATTATTTATATTTCGGAATCGACAGTTATTTCAGAAGCTACAATTGCGACCATCGGTTTTTTTGATGGAGTTCATCGGGGACATCGTTACTTATTGTCTCGACTGAAAGCGTTCGGAAAACAGGAAAATTTGAAAACGGCTATTATTACTTTTCCCGTTCATCCCCGAAAAGTTTTGCATAGAGATTATCAGCCTCAACTGCTGAATACTTTGAGCGAGAAACTGGAGTTATTGGCTTCCGCAGGTATCGATTATTGCTATATTCCGGAGTTTTCCGTTGAGTTGTCCCGCTATTCGGCTCGGGATTTTATGAGAGAAATATTGAAAAACAAGCTGAATATAAAAGGATTATTGATTGGTTATGATCACAGATTCGGAAAAAACAGAGCGGACGAAGCAGAACAATACATGGAATACGGAAAAATGTACGGAATGAAAGTCTTCAAAATCGATGAATTTGAAGGAGAAAATGAACACATCAGTTCTACGCACATCCGGACTCTGCTTTCGGAAGGGGATATACGCGGTGCAAACCGTTTGTTATCGTATAATTATTTCATACAGGGAAAAGTGATTGAAGGAAATAAAATCGGACGAACAATCGGCTTCCCTACCGCGAATATTCAATGTGAAAATACGGATAAAATTTTACCCAAAGAAGGTATTTATGCCGTATATATTTACCCGGACGATAACCGCAAATTACCCGGAATGGCTTACATCGGAAAACGACCGACCGTTTCCGATTCCGGCGACATTCGCCCGGAGGCGCACATATTTGATTTTTATGAAGATTTATACAATAAACAGATACGAATCGAATTTATCGATTTTTTGAGAGAAGGTACTCGCTTTCAATCTTTGGACGAATTGAAGCGGCAATTGATTGCCGATAAGAAGCATACACTTTCCATTCTTCAAAATAACGAAACGAATATATGACCAACTTTATTTTTTCCCTGAATGTAGTCGCCCCGTTATTCGTACTCATGATAGCGGGTTATTCTTGTCGACAAATACGATTTATCACCGACGAATTTTTAGGTCAACTCAATCGGTTTGTATTCAGATTCTGTCTTCCCTTGATGCTTTTTCAAGATATACGGATTTCGTATTCCGGCGATTTTTCCAATACGAATTTAATCGGAGCGTCCCTTATCGGGATTTCGGCGGTTATTTTGATTTCATTCCTGACAGTTCCTTTATTTGTCAAGCAGAAAGGGCAGCGAGGCAGTATGATTCAGGGAATTTATCGAAGTAATTTCCTGATATACGGATTGCCATTGGCCACCGGAATGTATGGAGATGATGCCAGAGCCTCCATCTCCATGTTGATGGGGATTATGATTCCTTTTTATAATGTGGCGGCCGTCATCATTCTGTCGATTTTTTCGGAAACGGGAAATACCCGAATATCGGTGAAAAACATTCTCAAAAGTATTGTGACTAATCCTTTGATACTGGGTTGTTTTTTCGGACTTATGGGAGGAATAGGGCATTGGACTCTTCCGAGTTTTTTGGAGACTCCTTTCGCTCAATTGGCGGGAACGGCAACTCCGCTCGCCTTATTTGTTATGGGAGGAGAATTTAAATTCAGAAGCCTCAAGAATAATTTGAATAAAGTCTTGATTGCTTCCGTTGCCCGATTGATAATTGTTCCCGTGATTGCATTGTATATTTTTGTTCAATCGGGATTCAGAGGGGTTGATTTAGCTGTTTTAATCAGTATTTTCGCAACACCTACGGCGATGGCGAGTTACATCATGGCGAAAAACATGGGTAACGACGGAATGCTTTCGGCTCAGATTGTCGTACTAACTACGGCATGCTCCTGCGTAACCATCTTTTTTATTATCTATTTTCTGAGAACATGGGGATGTTTGTAGTTCGGTTGGTCGGATTGCTATTTTTGTTTGGGTACACTGAAATCGTTATCGGCAAACAATGCAGCTAAGCCCGAAATTTGTTTGTAACGAAGCAGTTCATCTCTATCCATTCCGATGTTCTTTCTTATCCATTCGTCGCTCATCCCGGCCTCTTTGAGTTCAGCCACGATAGTTGTCATCAAACCGACGTTATGCGTTCCTCGGGCGCGGTTATGCCGAATCGTCGAGGCCATACGGTTCGACAAATCTTTGTTAATCACGGCTACGGGTAAGTGTCCTTTTTCTCTTTCATAGATACGCTTCGATGTTTTCATGACCATGTACCGGTGAAACCCATCCACCAGTTCGTACCTGTCCGTTTCGGGGATGTAATAACAAACGCAGGGCATGGTGTAACCATCTTCCCATATCGACAGCTCCAGCAACTCCATTTCCGGGGGAGCTACCACATTCGGATTGTACGTATTAGCCTGTACTTTTTCCAGAGGTACGGCTTTTATTTTATAAACAGGACTCGTGTCTGCATGCATGGCATTTAGTATTGTGTTATATTCTGATAAAATTCCATTATCATTTTTCTTTTCTCTATTTCTTTTTTAGTCAAGGCAAATCCCATATATTTGCACAAATGGTCGTTCCGGAGAATACATATACACATCCGTTTGAAAGAGGGAACACTTTTGAAGTCCGGAATATCTACAGTGTCCTGATATTCCATTTTGACCGGACGTTTGTCTGTTTTGTAGTTAGTATCGTCCAGTACGTCGATTTTAATTCCATGGCTTCGAAGGTCGGCTATGGTTTCTTCCGAAAGACAGCCGCCTCTTTCCCGCCAGAAACTGATACTCACCGCCAGCTTTTGCAGGTAGTTATTTCGCGTTGATTCCGGCAGTGCGGATAACAGGAAATACATAAAGCTTTCCCATGTGTGTCCGGGAGGAAGTTTAACATCACGCCTTGCAACAGCGTGCGTGCGACCGTACATAGCCGTAAAATTAACTCCGTTTACACGGCAAATCATCTTTCCCCACATGTCGGGGTCGATTGTACGGTAAAGCGACAGATATCCCTGTCCGGCAGATATAAACGGACTGGCTACTCGCTGTTTTTCCAACGGTACGCCCGCTTGATAGTAGAGGTCGTACAAGCGATTATAATCCCATCCGAACTTACCGTTGGCTGTCCAGACATCCGTTGTCAGCCAATCGTATATCACATAAGCATTGTAAAGATTATCCGCCAATTGTCGCGTCCATTTCAAGTTGTGATACATTTGATTCCTTCGGTTACTGTGTATCGTGTTCCACCGATGTTGACTTTCCTGTGTTCGTATGCCGACCAGACAACAAGTTTTCTTTGCGTTCTTCAACCGGTGACACCATTGAGCAAAGAGGATGTAAAATTCGCTGTCCCACATGTCGGGGTCGTAAAACGGGAAATCTTTTTCAGTGTAACAGTTAGCCGGCATTTCACGGACCCACAGGTCTTTGCAGTCGTTGTCCCACGGACGCCAGAAAGTTTGGTACATGGATGTACAAGTATTCACTTTGAAAGGTACGCAAACATGATATATTTCGAAATATTCCGGATAGGATTGCAAGGTCCGTTCGACATATTTTATCGTTTCATTGTATTGTATCTCGTAGTCTATGTGGAAAACGCCTATCTTTCGGCTCAGGCGATTCTTTTTAATGTAATCCATGCAAAGATTAAGCAGTATGCCGCTGTCTTTACCGCCCGATAACGAAACATAGATGTTATCGAACTCGTTAAAAACGAGCTCGATTCGTCTCATAGCCAGTTCATATACAGTTTTATCCATTTTTGAAAGCCTTCATTTTTGCATACCTTTTCCAGTACAACACTATCGAGAATCCGCATTGCTCGAAGTAAGGAACATGTCGCATTTGAGTTACCGATTCAAGTTCATAATCAACCGAAAACCAACGAACAATCTCTTTCAATAATTCCGAAAAAACCCGAATGTCATCGTCTGCCACATAATAATTGTTTATGACTGCTTTCCCTTCTTTCAACCTTACGGGAATAAATCCGAGTGTATCGGATTTTTCACTCAAAGCAACAAACCAATGATATTCGGAAGAAGTCCTGTAAGGATAATTCAGATTGTAAGCCAGCACCGCATCATCCATTACCAGATGTCCCACCAAGTAATAAAGTCGCCGATCTTCGCCTTCCAATTTAATAATTTCCATAATAGCGTATCTGTTTTGAAATGCGAATTTAACAAAAAAAACAAATAAGAGAACAAAAACGCTCAAATAATCTCAAATAAACCCAAATAATATGCGGCAATGTGACAATATTATTAATTTAATTAAACCGATAACGGCGTTATCGGTCATCTGCGGTTAGTCGGTTCGACGGCTTTATACCGCGTTACACATAGCTGTGAATCCCTCCGAGGATGTATGTTACGCCGAAGAACGTTATCACTATCGACAGGAAAGCAAAAACGCAATAATAATGGAATTTCACCGGATTGTTCAGCATCCGAATACTCTTTTTGTGCAAAGGAACGGCATAAACGAGCATGGTAATAAGTGCCCAAGTTTCTTTTGCATCCCATCGCCAATAGCATCCCCACGAGATGTTCGCCCAAACTGCGCCGATAAAAATTCCCGCGATTAATAGAAACACCGCCGGATAAAGCAATACGGAATTGCAACGGTATAATTTTTCTCTGCGTTTCGGAGAGCAAAGAGCCGTTATTCCGGATATGAAGATGAAAAGAAAAAGGGTATAGGCAATCATAATCACCGACACGTGAGCCGCCAGCATGGGCGAACGCAGAACAGGCGTCGTCGGATTTAGTTGCGACAGGTAAAACCAAACGCAGGCGGTAGGAACGGCAAGGAAGAGGAATCCCTTCCGGCCGATACGCAACCAAAGCAATATCAGCAGGGAGGCACCCAAAAGCAGGTAGCCGGCATAAGTCACATTCGTTCCCCACGGGTCGTGGCTGATAAACAGGGTAGTTCCCGTTTCATCGCTGTCGTACGAATGTTGATATATCCGATACCCTTTTTGTTTCAGTATTTTATTCATCGATATTTGATGAATTTCATTTTCCGTTTGCACGAACGATTTGAAGTCGGCAGGTTGGTTCGTTCCCGGATGATATTCAATATCGAACCGCAACAGCTTCAGACTGAAAGGAAGAAAGTGCCGCTCGCCGTCGTTGTCGGAAATATAATAATTCGATGTTTCTCCCTGCCGGATAGAGATGTATCCTCTGTCGCCGGAAAGAAAGGTAATGGCGGCTCCCGCCAAAATGCAAACGAAAGAGCAATGAAGCAGAAAAGCGGCTTTGTTCCGATACAGCTTTCTTTGGAAAATATAAATTACGGAAGAGGTGACACAAACAAGCCACAAAAAAACGAACGGGTAAGAACCGTATAAATGAGTTGATATCCGGGCGCTTCCGAATAATTTCTCCAAAACGGTTGCCGCCGACAACACGACGATTAAAAGCATCCATGTGCCGAAAGCGATTTGTTTGGTATATTTCTGCTTCATGTTGTTTCCCGGTTACAGACCGCAAAATTACGAAAAGGTTTTGACTAATCGTTATTTATTTTTTGCTTTCCGCAGGCTGCGCTTGACTCTCCTTGCGGGTGGCTGCAACTTTCCTTGCAGGTTTTTACCAAGAAAAAGAAGAAAATTCAATTTTTTCTTCATTTTTTCTCTTGAATTTGCAAAATATTAAAAAAAAGTTCTTAGCTTTGCAACCGGATGTAAAATAGATAATAAAAACCGGATAATAAACAATATGAATATCCTGAAAGA
>JAIRRK010000087.1 GCA_031256015.1 Dysgonamonadaceae bacterium | reverse complement strand
AGTGGAAACTTACAAACGAAAGCGCGATAAAACCGTTTCTTTCTATCCGGTTGTATCGACCGAAACGCTCGGGTTGAATTTGTATATTCGTTTTTAATCTTCCGTAAACAGGCTTCTTCGCCACCGGCTCGGGACTCTAATTACAACCGTTGCGGCTTTTTCCTCTTTTTATAAAATGCTTGATGACAAAAAAGATAATGAAAAGAAGCAGTAAACCCAAAATAATGTAAGATAACTCGTGACTGTATCGGTCGATTAAATCTTGTTGTCCTTGTGCAATATACCCGACAGCGGCCAAAATAAGATTCCAAATGACCGCCCCGAAAACGGTGTACATTATAAAACTGAAAATATTCATTCGGGCTAATCCGGCCGGGATGGAAATCAACTGACGAATACCCGGTATTAACCGCCCGACAAAAGTGGATATCTTTCCGTGATTATTGAAGTAGTTTTCAGCTTTCTTAATCTTTTCGCTGTTCAATAAAAACAAGTGTCCGACTTTACTGTCGGCAAATTTGTATATGATTATTCTTCCGAGCCACATGGCCAGAAAGTAATTGATTAATGCTCCGATTAATGCTCCTATCGTTCCGAAGGCAACCACTAAAATAATGTTTAACGGACTGTCCGGTTTGCTTGCGATATAAGCGGCCGGAGGAATTACTATTTCGGAAGGAAACGGAATGAACGAACTTTCGACAATCATTAACAGGGTTATTGTCGAGTAATTCATGTTTGCTTCATACCATTTTTCCACTTTTTTGATGCCGGATTCGTTTCGTACCGATGTTTCGGCGATGTTATCCGGGTTTTCTTGTGCTGTCGCTCCCGACGAGCATAAAAGAAACAGCAGGCATAATAAAGGAAAAACAATTTGTTTTGACATATTTTTATGGAATTTATTGAGTCGGCAAAGATAAAAAGAAAACCTTAAAACTCAAGTCAGTTCGATACAATAAAAAGAAAAAATCCTGCAATTAGAATCGCAGCCGGCCTGCCATTTTACCCGTATTTGCATTACAATCGAAAATGAAAAGTTCTTTCTTCTTTTTGTCGTGTACTTGGATTAAAGCACGGAAGAAACTATTGGTTCAGACTGACTTTGATGACAATACCGAAAGCCGTTTTCGTAAAAGGATAAGCCGTTGAAGAAACCAGCGGTTTATTCATTTGCCGGTCGAAAAATGCCTGCATCGTAACCAATCGACTCATCGTGTAATCGGCAGTCAGTTTCAGCATGGTTTGCGAATCTCCGCTCTGAGCTTGAGTGTAATTATCCTGAATTTTCCTGATTAGGCTTTGAGCTTTCCTGTAGGTCACTCCGGCAGAAACACGTAACTCGTTATTGAAGTTATCGCCTCCTGTTTTCTTTAATTTCAGTACGCGGTTAAAGTTTTCGAAACGATAACCGAAATCGGCACCGAAGTCTTCGGTAGAAGTTTCTACGATTTGATAAGAAGATACATTCAGGTTCACTTGTCGAGATGTTTTGTATTCCAACTTGAAATCGACGTTATTATGAAATACCGAACTAAGTCCGATGAAAGGGTCGAACGATTCTCTGATACTTACCGCCGTCACGTTGAAAGGAGACGAAGGCGTCGGATTTCCGGTTGTTACATTCTGAATGAAACCCATTCCGTCGGCCGATTCTTCCCAATCGGAGAACGAGTTATAAGCACCGATATTGTAATTACTGTTGTACCGATGTCGGAATGTAAATGTTTTGAAGTACTTGGCGATAAAATCCAACTGAATAAATCCGTCGTAAGTGATTTCCCAATTAGGAAGCAGATTCTTCAATGCCGGGAAGGGATTCAAACTCATTTTGGTTGCGTTTTTTCCCGTATAAGCCGCCAGGAATGCCGGGATTAACACATCCGAAGAGTTTTCGTTGATTCCTCCGTATTTTTCCGGGTCGTAAACCGTTCCCGCCGGGATATTCAAATCTTCAAAGAACCCGCCCGAGGGATACTGTGTGTTCTGATAGTTGTTTTCGAGTCGTTGAGCGATTACGGTTCTGTTCCGGAGAAATTGCTCGAAAGCCTTGGAATAATAACCGTTTTCGGCATTACTTTTTCCGAAAGCTGATTTCAAGGCAATTGTTGTCATGCTGAAGTTTCCGCTAAAGCGTTTCGAACGTGCATCTTCGGTGAAATAAATGCTTGTTTGATCTGTTGTTGTTCGGTTTGCTCTCAACGTGATTTTCATTCCTGTAAAAGGTTCGATCAGGGCCGAAAAATCGAACATCTCGGTTATATTGTACATTGCCGGATTCACATTTTGGTCGTCTCTGATCAGCCAGTTATTTTGCCAAGCCCGGTCGATATAACTTTCATCCACGAAACCGAATGCAAAGTCGAATCCCGGAGCTTTTCCGTACATACTGCTTCCCTGTCCGATGAAATTTCCAATCTCCGGACGGAAATAGGGGAGCATGAGTCCTTGCGTCTGACTGTAAGAAACATTCACACTTCGAACCATCATCAATCCTCGTGCGGCTCCTTGAGCTATTTTGTACCACCTTAAATCGTCCAAAGGCGGCAACTGTGTTATCGAAAGGCTGAGATGAGCCGAATCTTTATTATTGATTCGGATGGAATTATTATCGATGGCTTTGAAATTCACTTTATACAATTTGCCGTTGGCGTTACGGGCAAGCACTCTCACGCGTTTATTATTCAAGGAATGTCTTACCACGGTTGTCGAATCGGTATTTAATGTCACTTCTCCTTCAAATTTTCTTTTTCTTCGCTCTGCCGCGGCGTTATTGGTTTGTTGATTATTCTTTCTGTTCCTCGATTCGGCAGGAGTTGTCTTTTTGTTCAAAACATATTTTTTGTTCACCTTTTCAAGGAACTCGTTTTTGTTGTAAAGGCTGACCAAATTGAAAGTCATATTATTTAAACTGATGCTCCGCTCGTTTGTAATCGTATTTCCTATTTCATAATCGACATCCGGAATGACGGCTCCTCTCAGCCAATCGTATCGTGCATTGTAAGAAACGGCTCCGTTTGAAATGAAACTAAGAAGAGGAATATCTCTGAACGGAAGCTGATAAGTTGCCGTAAATACTTGATTGTATTCCATCGGAGTTCCCATATCGCGAATACTTGTCATCACCGAATCTTTCCATAAAGTGTATTCGTCCATGTTTATTTTTTTGTTAACCTGTACATGAGGGGCGTCAATGCGGGCATTGGTCAGGGTATTCAGGTTAAATCGAAGATTTTTGGTTAAATCCCAATTCAAAGCCAAGGAACGTTCCCAATAAAAATCTTCACGGAACGAAGCCGGTATCATATTAACGCCGGAACTTCCCAAATCGCGTAATTTTATTTCGTAATAATTTCGATTTATATCCGAGTTAAACGAAATATTTTTAGGCAGGTATCCGAATTGCAGGTTACTCAATAATTTACTTTTGGTAATAGGTTTATTATCCTTATAGAAAGGCCTCCAAGGTTTAAACAGAGGTGCATACAAGTAGCTGAATAAAAACCGTTGAGTTATTTGTCGTTCGTACTCGGTTGTTGCATTTCTTATATTCTGTTCCGTAGTGGAATAACCAAAAGTGAAATTGGCCGGGTCGTAAGGCATCGGATTTTTGCCGGTAATATTTATTCGTACATTATTGATGTCCAATGACCGACTGGTTGTTTTATCGACCGCGAAATTATTGATGGAATCTTTTTCCGCTTTTGTAGTTGCGGCAGCTAAAGCATCTTTCAATAAAATATCTTGATCCAATGGATTGTACTTCGGACTGACAGATTCTTCCCGGTAAGAATAATAGACGGGCAAACTTACCTTTGCTTTTTCAGGGAAAAACTTTCCCAAATCAATTTGAGTAGCCACATTGATGGCCTGCCGGTCGTCTAAATTTCTGTCCATAATTCCTTGGTCCAGACTTCCGAATCCGGCCGTTTCTTTATGTCCGGAAAGATTCAATGTTCCTAAATCGGAAAGAGCAACATATAAATTGGCATTGGCCGCCCAGCCTCCGTCTTCATTAAATTCGGTCAGGCGCAATTCGTTAACCCATATTTCCGCCGATTTATCGGAGTTCGCATTGTTTCGGAAACCAATCATTACCACTTTAATATCCGATAAAGAAGGATTTCCCAAGACGGTAATTTTATTAAGCGGTTTATTCGAATCAAATTCCGAATAAGGAGTATGAAAATTAACACCCGTATCGCCTTCTCTTTTCTTCTTATTTCGTGAAAGTTTCAGATTTGTCAATAACTCAAAAGGGAAATCGAACATATTGTCATGAGGCCACACTTTTTCTCTGTCGGCACTGCTTCTGTCGCTGTATTTTCCGGAAGGAGTCAGTTTCAATGGAATTTCGTATTCGTAATAGTTATTCTTATAGTCGGAACCCAAACGAAGGAAAACCGATAGTTCGTTGTTTTCCAAAGGACGGGAATCCTCCATGTCCGGTAATTTTTCGGCATGCACAAACATCTGAAGCCGTTTGTATTGGCGGGTATCCAATCCTGTATTTTTATAGATGGCGCGAGCATCGCCCGGACTTAAATTTTGAATCTTAGCCGATAAAGCCTGTTCGTTTTGCATAACCAATTGCGGTTGTCCCGGGTCGGTTTGTCGTGTTACGCCCGGAGGCATGATGTAGTTAACCGGCTCTTTGTTTCCGTTTTCTTCCAAGTTAACGGTAGCGATACTGATTGTTCCCGACCCTTGAGGCGGAAGACTTGTATTGTACAAATCGTGAGTATAAGTTCTCCAATCTCCTTTGACTAATTCGAGGGTAGCAAAGCGAAGAATGGTTGTTTCCGAAAAACCTTTGAGATACATCCGGACGAAACGGATGGATTGCATATTGGGACGACCGACTTCCTTTCTGTCGGTTGTGTTTTGTTGAACGGGTATTTTGAATTGATACCAAGTCACTTCTTCCGTTTTTCCGTTTTTCAATTTCGGACTTGTAACTCGTTTATCGACGATATAATTTTGTCCGATTTCCATTTGGTTGGGGTCTAAGGTGACTTTGTATTCGAAATATTGTTCAGACTCATTTAAGGTGTTATCCTGATTAATATCTTCCACATCCGGCGCGACTTGAGCTGCCGTAGCATAACTTTCCGGCGAATCATCCGAATGAACCGAGTTGCCTTCCGTAGCATTGTATCTTTTATATCGCTCCAATATGGACGCTTCCATCCGGTCGTAGTCTGAACCTCTGTAATAATGATAATTATCTCCGGCCGGGTCTCTCAAAGGAGAAAAAGGATCATTCGGCATTTTGGCTTTGGTTTCCGGAGACAGGATATTATCTAATTTGGAAAGATAATCCCGATAAGTATCGAATTGAAATTCTTGTTCCGTAGATAATCCGTTCAGTCCGACGTCTTGCAATCTTCGGCTTTTTGCGTCATTTTCAAAAGCATAATTGATGGATTGCATTTTAGGGACATATCCCCAAACTGTTTTTTCAACTTTGCTTGTATCGCCGTTTATAGGCAATCCGTTTTCGAAAAACTTCTTTTCGTCTTTCAAAATATCCTCCGAAACTTCCCCTAAATTGAAATACAATTCTCCCTTGTTATTTTTATTGTAGATAAACGGATCGAGCACCCAAAACTCGATGTATTCGATATTGTTGGCTTCAAAGTCGGTTTGTCCGTTATCGATTTTTCTGAAAATACCTCCCCAGCGGTCTTCCGGGTTTTGTAATGTTCCATCCGGATTCATTCCTTCGGCATCCAAGTTATACGGCCCTCTTTCTTTCGGATAAAAAGCCAGATTCAATACCTGAATAGCCGACGATTCATTGTACCGAGTATCTTTATTGGGAAATAATTCCTGATCTCTGACTTCTCTTACATAATGATTAGATAACTGCTCATCGTCGTTTTTTATGTGCGTGGGCGTGAGAGAGGATTTACGTGTAAACAATCGGTCGATGTAATACCATGCCAACAAAGCCCTGTTGTTTCCGTACCGAATATCGTTTACATACTTTGCGTCGGGAAGAGAGGCGGGTGTAGATGCCAGCTTCCACGCATAAGGAGATTTCAAATCCATGGGCATTTTGGCTCTTTCAAAATCATCGATATAAGAATAATTTCCTCCCCATTCGTTTTTGTAATGGTCGGGAATTAATTGTGCATACTCGGCGTTGAAAGTGATTTGAGAGGGCGCGGTAAGCTCCACGAAAGGAAGCTTATCGACCATGTTTGTCAACCATTGCGATTTAGTCGAATAATTTGTGTTGAATCCGAACAAGGTGTTGTTGATGGATTCTTCTCCCGGATTGACTTTCATTGTCATCGGCATTTCTCTTAAATTCATGACGGTTGCTCCCAAATTGAAATCTTTGGAAAAGGCATAATTCAGATTCAATCCCGTCATGGTTTTTCGTTGCATGCCGAATCCGTCCTGATTCTCGTAAGATGTTTGGATATCCGCATTTTCATAAGCCGGATTGATGATGTCGATTTCTCCGGTGGCGTAATTCACCGTGTAATCCTGATTTTCTTTTAACCGGACATTGTTTGCCGTGACTACTACCGAACCTCGGGCAATGTTATATCCATCCATTTCAATATTCGAACTTCCCGAACCTTTGTATTCTCCGGTTAAAATGAATTTGTTTTTCTCGGCTATTTGCCGGGCAACCGTTAAAGTGGAATCATATAACTCGGTATAGATGTATTTTTCTGCGATTGCCGCATCTCCGATTGAATCGGCTAAATGCTGTCCGAAAGGTTCAATAACCGGAAAAATTATTTTCCCCTGTTGAGAAACAACCGTTTGTCCTTCCACATAATCGAAAAATCCGTCGGAATAAGCTTCTTGACGAGAATTCAAACGGTCGAGATTCATCACTCTTAATAAAAGTCGATTGGCAATGTTCCCTTCCGTCAGATAATTCATGTATGCTCCTGTTGTGTCGTTTTGATATTTCACATCCAAACGGAAACGGTCTTGTTCGATACTCCTGTTACTGATTGTATAAACGTTTTTCATCATCAATCTCCAAGTCGGAGAAGACGGAATCATCGAAATTCCTTTCAACAGTTTAAGGAAAAGTGTTTGGCCGGCTTTATCCGGATTATCGGTCGATAATTCGCCGACAGTATATGTTTTTCCTCCGTAAGAGAATTTATAAGCTACAGCCAGAACTTCATCGGATTGAAGCTGCGAGCGTAAACTGATATATCCCAATGCCGAATTCAAGCGGTATTCCGAGCGGTCGAGTTTCCGCGCATTTTCTATTTTTTCGTAATCCCGTCCGTTTTCCAAATACTTTCCTGCTCCTATCGGGTGTTGTTGAAACAGTTGATTTACCCGGCTAATGTCTCTTATTCCCTGAAAAGTAGGACTGATTAATGTCTCGTATAATGAGTTCGCTCTGTTGGCGGGAACGCTTCCGGGAGGAGAGGTAACGGTAATACCCGGATTGCTGATTTTGGTTGTTTCTCCCAAATCGGCAAAAGCGATGATATTGCGAGCCTGGTCGTAATTCGACCGTTTGTTTGTAATCCAGACTTCTATTTCATCGATAACGATTCCGCTGCGGATAGCCGGAAGTGTTTTCAGGGCTTCATCGTAATTTTCGTAGAAATAGTGGTCGAGGAAAAAGTGCATATTTTCATCGTAGTTGTCGGCTTTAATTTCAAAAGGAGTTGTTTGAACACTTCCTTTGGAGGCGGTTGTTCTCGATTGCGATTCTTGTTGAGAAAAAATAGCTCCGACGGTTAATTTGCCGAATTGCAATTCCGTTTTTATCCCGAAAAGCGATGTTCCTCCTCGTATAAGCGAGTTTGTTGTATTCATACTCACATTTCCGGCTTCCAGAACTTTGACTATTTCATCTTCTTTTCCGGCATAAGCCAATTTTAGTTTCTTTGAATCGAAATCGAAAGTTGATTCCGTGTTGTAATTCAAGTCAAAATTAACTTTATCTCCGACCGATGCGGCAATGTTGGCTTGTATTTGCGGGTCGAAGTTGAACGCGAATCGATTTCTTTGTTTTTCGCTTTGGGTCGGGTCGCCTGATGAAGTATGAGTAAGGCCTATTTGGGTGTTAATACTTCCTTGAGCTTGCAAACGGACGCCTCCCGGACCGAATATTTTCTCTGCCGGACCTAAATCGAAATTGAAGTCAAACATCGAAAGCGCATCTTTTCTTTCCTCTCCCTGCTCGGAAAATTCTTCATCATTTCTCGATTTGAAGTACGAACCCATACTTTTGCTTAACGTATAATTCAAATACTCTTCCGTAGTAAGAGAAAGGGGAGTGGTTACATCCGAATCACCCACTTTCGAGCGCAATTCGTACCGATTGGTTTTCGGATTATATTCGAAATTATCGCCAAAATCGTCGGGATTTCGTAAGTCGATGGGATAGTTTTTTTTCAGTTGATTGTAATCCGGAGGGATAATCGGAGATACCGGAAAAATAAGAGAAGCCGTATCTTGAGTCGCCGATGAAGGAACCCGGTCCTGTGGCACTTCCGACGCAAACGCGGCCGGATTCAACGCGAACAAATCGGTGCTCAATGCGTAAAACGAATATGCTGATACAATAACGATTACACCGGTAATATATTTATTACGCTGTTTCATTAAAGCATTTTTAGAGCATTTTTAATAATTTGCTCAACCGTTAGTGCCGGGTTTTCTTTAACAATTTTACTGATGACTTTTTGTGAGGCGGGTTGATTAAAACCAAGCATAATAAGAGCCGACAGGGCTTCCTGTGCCGTGACCGTCGAAATCGGTGTTTCTGTTGAAACCGGAGCATCGTCACCCGGTTTCACTTTGTCTTTCAGGTCAATAATGATTCGTTCCGCCGTTTTGCTTCCGATTCCTTTGACTGTTTTCAGAGCGGACGAATTTCCCGAAACAATAATGTTCTCAAGCTCCGTTGCGGTTAAGGACGATAAAATCATTCGCGCCGTATTGGCACCCACTCCCGATACCGAAATAAGTAAGAGAAACAAATTCCGTTCTTTTTTATCCGGAAAACCGAAGAGCAACCGGGCATCTTCCCTTATGGCTTCGTAAACATATAATTTACATTCTTTCGCGTCATGGAGAGCCGAGTAGGTATTCAATGATATGTGAACGAAATAACCCAAATTCCCGACCTCAATAACAACCGAAGCCGGAGTTAATTCAACAATTTCCCCTTTGATATAATCTAACATTTAACAATTCTGATAACCAAATCCGTAGATATAACGAATAAAAATGGAAAAGCGTATATGTGAGCGGAATTATTTAAGAATTTCTTCTAATTTTTGCACTAAAGATTCACCCCTGAGATTTTTTGCAATAATAACTCCTTCCGGGTTCAGTAAAAAGTTTTGAGGGATGGCCATGATGTTATATTGAAGGGCCGCCTCATTTCGCCAACCTCTTAAATCGGACACTTGCATCCAAGTCATATTGTCTCTTTCGATAGCGTTCAGCCACGATGATTTTGTTCGATTCTCATCTAAGGAAACGCCCAATATCTCGAAATTTTTCTCTTTGAAACGCTCGTATAGTTTCACCAGATAAGGATTTTCTTCCCGACACGGCCGACACCAGCTCGCCCAAAAGTCGATTAAAACGTATTTTCCTCTTAAATCGGATAGTTTAACCGTTTTTCCGCTCAGATTGTATTGAGTGAAATCGGGAGCAATCGAGCCGATGGATGTGTATTTTTTTTCATTGATTGAAGAGGCAATCAACTCCGCAAAAGGCTTTTTCCTTAATTCGGGGTCCAATGTTTGAAATAACGAATCGATGACATTGGCGTTATCGGCTTGTTCGAGCAATTCATGGATTAAAACAAGACTATAGACAGAAGTCGGATTTTCTTTAACAAATGATGTTTGTATGTGACGTATTTCCTTTAATATCGCCTCGTAAGTGTGAGGAAGAAATTCGGGAGAATGGCCATCGGCCTGTTGACCGGAAATGAGAGCATAGGTATCTATGAAAGAATCTATTTTTTTCATCAACAGTTCGTTGTCGCGATTAATGAGAGAGCCTGAAATAAGGGCATTTTTCAAACTGTCGGCGGCGTTTATCTCGACATTTTCGTCCGCCACGATAAAAGATATAATATCGTCCGCATTTGTTTTTTGTGTCAACTTTCCTTCCGGGACAATGAAAATCGCTCCGCTTGTCGGATACACGATTCTTCCGGAAAAAGAAAACTCTCCGTTTTTCATATCGGAAGAAATTGTTTTCAATTGACCGTTTTCCGGGTATTGCAGGTATATTTTTGCGGGAGGATTGTAATTGCCTATCCGACCTTTGATACTGAATGTATTGTTTGGATTCTGAGTATTTGCACTCCATGAGAGAATGCAGAAAAGAAATAAAATAAATTGTTTCATTGCAGATGCTTTTGAATTGAAATGCAAAAGTAAGGCTTTTTTGTCTTGATGCGGCAAAGAATTAAAAATTAAAAGTTAAGAATTAAGTTTCCTTCTTTTTTTTATCAAGAAAAAAAAGAAAGAGAAAGTTGCGCGTAGCGCAGCTTTGAAGAAAAAAATAAACTTTTTCTTCATTTTTTCTCTTGAATTTGCAAAATATTAAAAAAAAGTTCTTAGCTTTGCAACCGGATGTAAAATAGATAATAAAAACCGGATAATAAACAATATGAATATCCTGAAAGA